>JAGLEK010000319.1 GCA_023145125.1 Bacteroidales bacterium
AAGGAATAAGAATAAGAATGAGAATAAGAATGATGAATGGTGTATATTTACAGAACAATCTAAAAAAACATGAAGAAGACACTCTACCTGATATTACTCGCTTTTCTATTGCCTTTATTCGTTGCCGGGCAAAATGACAGTATTGAAAAGACCACACTGGTCTATAAATTCGACATCAAGGAAGAAATCGCTCCACCGGCAGTAAGGACCACCCAGCGTGCCTTCAAAGAGGCGAAAGAAGCCGGGGCGGATATTGTCCTGATCCACATGAACACCTATGGAGGGTTAGTAGATGCAGCGGATTCGATACGCACCAAAATCCTCAACTGCGACATCCCTGTGTACGTTTATATCGACAACAATGCTGCCTCTGCCGGGGCCCTGATCGCCATTGCCTGCGACAGCATCTATATGGCACCCGTTGCCAGCATCGGTGCAGCAACAGTGGTTGACCAGAGCGGTAAGCCTGTTCCTGATAAATACCAGTCGTATATGCGCTCCTGGATGCGCTCCACGGCCGAAGCTAACGGACGTGACCCTGATATTGCCCAGGCCATGGTCGACCCCGACATATACATTGCAGGTATTGTAGATACCGGTAAGGTCCTTACGTTTACCACCAGTGAAGCCATACTGCATGGTTTCTGCGAAGGAAAGGTCGAGAATATAGCAGAGCTGTTTGAAGATGCCGGCGTACCCAGATACGCGATCATCAAGCATAAAGAGACCGGAGCGGATAAGATTATCGGCTTCCTGATCAGTCCGATCATCAGTGGGATCCTCATCATGATCATTATCGGGGGGATCTATTTTGAATTACAAAGCCCGGGCGTTGGCTTTCCTTTGATAGCATCGGTTATTGCGGCCATGCTGTATTTTGCCCCCTTGTATATCGAAGGGCTTGCCGACAACTGGGAGATCGTGATCTTTGTTATAGGAGTGATCCTCATACTCGTCGAGGTGTTTGCCATACCCGGATTCGGGGTGGCAGGAATAGCGGGCATCACAATGGTGATTGCAGGATTGACACTGAGCATGGTCGGCAATGTTGGACTGAATTTCAGCGGGGTTGCCGTTGAAGCAGGCGCAACGGCATTCTTTATAGTCATAATTGCAATATTCCTGGCATTGATAGGGTCGTTCTGGATAAGTAAGAAACTATTTACGACAACCATTTTCGGGCACCTGGCACTCGAGGCCGAACAATTAAAAACGGAAGGATTTTCAACTTCCGATGTGAAATATGCGAGCATGCTTGGCAAAAGAGGCATTGCGTATTCTGTGTTGCGCCCGGCCGGCAAAGTAATGATCGAAAGTGATGTTTATGATGCAACTGCCCTGACCGGATATATTGACAAAGGAGATGAGGTTGAGGTTGTAAAGTATGAGACGGGGCAACTGTTTGTCAAAAAGGTTTGACAAACAGATATCCGATATTCGAAATTCGAAATCCGAAATTCGACTAACTAATCAGCTTTAGTTAATGATTGAGCTTATTCAGACTGATATCACAAAACTTGAGCTTGATGCTATTGTCAATGCAGCGAACCGAAGCCTGCTTGGTGGCGGAGGTGTTGATGGGGCTATACATAGTGCAGCAGGTTCTGAATTACTCGATGAGTGCAAAACGCTGAATGGTTGTGATACCGGTGAGGCTAAAATCACAAAAGCCTACAAATTGGCTGCAAAACATGTGATCCATACGGTAGGCCCTGTCTGGAGCGGTGGAAATAACAATGAGAGAGATCTTCTTGCCAACTGCTACATCAACAGTTTGACGCTGGCAAAACAATACGGATTAGAAACCATCGCATTTCCGAACATTAGCACCGGCGTTTATCATTTCCCGAAGCAGCTGGCAGCAGAAACAGCCATCACGGCAGTAAAAGAATTCCAGGCAGAAGGTGGCACGCACATCAAGGTGCTATTCGTTTGCTTCGATGATGAAAACTACCGCATCTACGAGAAATTCCTGGGAAAGTAAGTTATCAACACTTCATTGCTGACTCTTTTAACCATATTGCTAATTTTTTCGCAAAATTTGAATAAATTTGTCTTGCTAAGCAGATTATGGTATGTTGAATAAAAACTCCAGCCGATTTCTATTACTAATATTATTGGTTTTTTTCAATACCGCTGTTTTCGCACAATTTACTATTAAGAACATGCAGGCTACCCGCACTGCTGTTGCACCCAGGATCGATGGCAAGTTGAATGAGATGGCCTGGCAGGATGCTTTACCTGCCGGCGACTTCATCCAGTATAATCCATATAACGGCGCTTCACCGAGCCAACCCACTGTTGTCAGGATTATTTATGACGACCGGGCCATCTATATCGGTGCCATGATGTACGATAGTGAACCGGACAGCATATACCGGGAAATGGGTGAAAGGGATGATGACGATATTAATGCAGATTTTTTTACAATTGATATCACTCCGTATAATGACGGACTGAATGCCTTTGAATTTAAAGTTTCTGCTTCCGGAGTAGAAATAGATACTAAGCATGCAGCCAATTACCGCGACAAGAATTGGGACCCGATCTGGAAAAGTGCAGTTGAGATAAATGATAGTGGATGGGTGGCCGAAATTGAGATTCCTTATGCCGCTATTCGATTTCCAAAAACAGCAGAACAGCTATGGGGACTGAATATGTGGAGAAACATCAGAAGGTACCGCGAATGGTCGACCTGGAATTACATAGACAATAAACTTGATGATGTTTTCAACCAATCCGGAACCCTTACGGGCATTGAAGGCATTAAGCCCCCACTAAGGCTGTTTTTCATTCCTTATGTTGCCGGATATACAGAGAATGCAGCTGAAAGTAATACCTGGGCGTATTCATATAACTACGGGATGGACATGAAGCTCGGCCTCAGTGAGAGCTTCACGCTTGACATGACCCTTATCCCTGACTTCGGTCAGGTACAATCAGATGATAAGATCGTGAACCTCTCCCCTTTTGAGGTATATTACCAGGAAAGGAGGCCTTTCTTTACCGAGGGGACGGAACTTTTTGAGCGCGGGGACATATTTTACACCCGCCGCATTGGTGGAACACCTGATGGCTATTCGGATGTAAGAGATGACACTACACATGAAGTCTTAGAAAACCCGGAAGAGATCCAGCTGTTGAATGCAACCAAAGTTTCGGGGCGTAACAGGAATGGGACAGCATTTGGTGTTCTTAACGCAGTAACATCCAATACTCATGCACGCGTAATAGATTCAACCGGAACGGAACAAAAAATACTCACCGATCCGGCCACGAATTACAATATGCTGGTCTTTGATCAGGTACTGAAAAACAACTCCTATGTCAGCCTGTACAATACGAACGTGTACAGGGGCAGAGACCGCTATATTGCCAATGTTACCGGATCAGAGTTTCAGTTCAAGACAAAGGATAATATGTGGAGTGCAGGAGGCCTGGTGAATGTCAGTCAGAAGTATCACCCTGATGGCAAGCCTGAATTTGGTTACTTGTATGCTTTAGAAGCAGGAAAGATCAGCGGAAATTTCAGGTTCGCATATGAACATGAAACTCAAAATGACACCTATGACATCAATGACATGGGCTTCAACCGCCGGAATAACCGTTTCGATAATGATGTTGAATTTGAATACAATATCTATGACCCTGCAGGCGTCATCATCAATATGCACAATGAGATCGGCTTCTATTATGATATGCTTTACTCACCCAGGAAATTTGTATCATTTAACACGGTATTTCGTAACAGGACAACCTTTATCAATTACATGACAGCAGGTTTTCACTGTCATCTTTCGCCGGTAGGAAGCCACGACTATTATGAACCAAGGGTGGATGGATGGAAGGTAAAGGAACCCTCGATATGGGGTATAGGCGGATTTTTCTCGCCCGATTACAGGAAGCGTTTTATTGTGGATGTGGGAGGTGGTTACTGGGGCGCAAGCGAATTTGGCCAATCCGGATACTACTTCTCAGTGAAGCCAAGATTCAGGGTCAGTGACAGCTTCACCATCAGGCTTGAAATGGAGTATGATTTTGACTGGAATAACCTGGGGTATGTTACCGACTCGATCGATAGCAATGGTGATGAAAAGATCATTTTCGGCACCAGGGACATTCAAACCATAGAGAATGTGCTTGACATGCAATACATCTTCACCAAGAACATATCTCTTTCCTTACGGGCCAGGCATTACTGGATCACTGCCAATTACAACAATTATTATGATTTACAGCCTGACGGAAGCCTGATACCCAATTCCTACAATAGTGAGCATGACTTTCTCGTCAATGCGTTTAATGTCGATATGGTCTTCCGGTGGATCTTTGCCCCTGCCAGCGAGTTGCTCTTCATTTGGAAGAACAATATCTATAACGAAACCAATGAAACAGCCAAGGACTATATCGAGAACCTGCGTTACACCTTTAACTCACCCATGGGAAATTCATTCTCACTGAAGATTCTTTATTATCTGGATTATCAGAAATTAAAGAGGAAGAGTAGGCGGTAGGCAGTAGGCAGTATCCAGCATCCAGCATCCAGTATCCAGCATTCAGCATCCAGTATCCAGTATCCAGCATCCAGCATCCATCATCCAGTATCCAGTATCCAGCATCTAGCATCCAGTATCCAGTATCACTTTATCAGCAAAACTTTCTGCTATATAATTCTCATAATGCGTACAAACATGTGAGCCAAATCTGATGGCGGTTTTGACGATCTTCTCCAGCCCTTCTGAAGAAATATCATGCAGCTTTTC
>JAGLEK010000032.1 GCA_023145125.1 Bacteroidales bacterium
CCTCCCTGGATTGCCGCCATCAACGACTCCATGGAGCCAACGGGTGACATGATCTCTATCTTTTTTGAAAACTTTTCTTGTTCAGGCATGGGACAAATTTAATAAATAGGTATTAATAGGTAGGAAAAGGTTCTTTCCTGCATAACAAGATTCTGATAACTTTGTTAATTATTAAAACTTTACCTCATGAAAAAAATTATCATACCATTGCTTTTTTTACTCTTAGCCTGTGTTTCATTTGCCGATGACAGGCCCTTGTGGATGCGATACCCTTCCATCTCCCCTGACGGTAACACCATTGTATTCTCATACCAGGGAGATCTATACACTGTGCCTGTGGCAGGAGGAGAGGCACGGTTTCTCACATGGCACGAAGCATATGATTTTTTACCGGTCTGGTCGCCGGATGGCAAGAGTATTGCATTTGCTTCAGACAGGTATGGAGGTTACGATATCTTTCTGATCCCGGCATCGGGGGGGAAGGCTAAAAGGCTAACCACGAAGTCGGGTGGAGAGATCCCGCAATCTTTTACACCCGATGGAAAATATATTCTCTTCTATGCCCTTATCCAGGATGATCCCCTGAATGCACAATTTCCAACCGGTGCATTTTCTGAGTTATACAAAGTAAATATTGACGGGGGAAGGCCCGAACGGATATTGACAACAACGGCATTGGGAGCAAAATACAGTGATGATGAGAAATACATTCTCTATTATGATATCAAAGGTTATGAAGATAGTTGGAGAAAGCACCATGTCTCTTCAGTAACCCGTGATATATGGCTTTACGACAGCGAAACAGGAAAACACAAGAAGTTGACAGGTTTTAAAGGTGAAGACAGGTACCCGGTATACAGTCCTGACGAAAGTACTGTTTACTATCTTAGCGAAAGAGATGGTTCTTTCAATATCTGGGCCATGCCAATAAGCGGCGATGCTGATGCCAGGCAGCTCAGCTCATATGAAAATCACCCACTCAGGTTTTTGAGTATTTCCGATGAAGGGATATTGTGTTTTGGGTATAACGGAGAGATCTATACCGGAACAGAAAGCAAAGGCTTTAGCCGCGTACCCGTTATCATTGATAATGATGATAAGGCAAATACTGTCACTTACATGAAAGAAGGCAAGGGGGCAGAAGAGATCGCCGTTTCCCCTGACGGGAAAGAAATTGCGCTTATCATACGCGGGGAGGTATTCGTAACAGCTACTGATTTTAACACTACCAGGCGGATCACCAACACACCGCAGCAAGAACGCTCGGTAACTTTCAGTCCGGATGGCCGCTCCATATTGTATGCCTCAGAGCGTGACAGCAGCTGGAATATCTATCAAACCAAAATTGTAAACGATGATGAGCCATATTTCTCCAATGCAACCTTATTGGAGGAGTCGGTTGTTATTGCGACAGGGAAAGAAGAATTCCAGCCCCGCTATTCCCCCGACGGGAAAGAGGTGGCATTCCTGGAAGAAAGGGAAATCCTTAAGGTAGTTAACCTGGACAGCAAAGAAACACGGACGATCCTGCCGAAGCAATATAATTACTCTTATGCTGATGGTGATCAGCATTATGACTGGTCACCTGACGGGAAATGGTTCCTGGTGACATATTCTGAGAATTCGGCCATGCACAACGATGTGGCCCTTGTCGATGCGGGGGGAAAGCGGGAGATTGTAAATTTAACCAATAGCGGATATTCTGATGGCGGTTCCTTATGGATGATGGACGGAAAGATGATGATCTGGAAGTCGGACAGGGCCGGATTCCGCAGTCATGGCAGTTGGGGAGCGGAAGGAGATATTTATGGCATGTTCTTTAGCCAGGAAGCCTTCGACAAATTCAGGCTGAGCAAGGAAGAAAGGGAACTGCTCGAAAAGAAAGAAAAAGAAGACAAAGAATCAGAAGGGAAAGAAAAGAAAGACACAAAGAAAAAAGAAAAAGACAAGGATAAGGACGAAAAGACCATTGAGCCTGTAAAGATTGATCTTAATAACATTGAAGATCGAAAGCTAAGGTTAACGATCCATTCTTCATTTATCGCCGATGCGGTTGTTACCCCCGACGGCAAAAAGATGTATTACCTGAGCAAGGGAGAAAATGGTTATGATCTCTGGGTGCAGGATTTCGTAAAAAAGGAAACCAAGCTGCTTATCCCCCTGAAAAGCAAGTGGGGAGGTGCACTCTTCCTCGATAAAAAAGGTGAGAGCTTGATAGTATTCACCGATGAGGCCATCATGAAGATAGGGGTGAAGGATAAAAAACAAACACCGGTTACCTATATGGCAGAGTTTTACCTCGACAAGCCGCTGGAGCGTGAGTATATGTTTGAGCACGTGTGGCGCCAGGTACAAAAAAAGTTCTACGACCCTAACCTTCACGGGGTGGACTGGGATTTCTACAAATCGGAATACCTCCGCTTTTTGCCATACATCAACAACAATGATGATTTCGCCGAGATGCTAAGCGAAATGCTGGGTGAGCTAAATGCTTCTCACACCGGGGCCGGTTACCACCATATCAATCAAAAAGCCGATGCCACGGCATGCCTTGGATTGTTTTATGATTTTAATGCCGGCGGCGACGGGCTTATCGTTGTGGAAATCCTTAAAAAGGG
>JAGLEK010000320.1 GCA_023145125.1 Bacteroidales bacterium
AGTGCCACTCTTATCGACTTTACCGGGAATGGCTCCCAGATCCTGGCTTTTGTGGAAGGGATCGGGCTGTCGTCATACCAGTTTATTAAATATAAGAAGGATAAAAAGAAAGAATTGTTCAGCCTGAAGGAATTGAAGATCTCCGCACATGCGATCAGGAAAGAAGAGGCAGAAAACCTGAACATTATACTGGATGCGGTATTCAAATGCCGCGATATGGTCAACGAACCCCTTTCTGCGCTCAATGCTGAAAAGCTTGCCGCCACAGTAAAAGAAATGGGATCGGCCAGTGGTGCCCGTGTTGAGGTAATGGGCAAGAAGAAAATAGAATCGCTCAAGATGGGCGGACTTCTCGCAGTGAACAAGGGAAGCATTGATCCTCCCACTTTTACCATTATGGAGTGGAAACCCATTGAGCCTGTCAATGATAAACCTTATGTTTTGGTTGGCAAAGGTGTTGTTTATGATACCGGCGGCCTCAATATAAAGACAGGTAGCTATATGGAGAACATGAAATGCGATATGGCCGGGGCAGCCACCATGGCCTCAGCACTGTATGCCATCGCCCGCTTGCGCCTGAATGTTCATGTGATCGCCCTCCTTCCGGCGACGGATAACCGTCCCGATGGAAATGCTTACGTCAGCGGTGATATTATCACAATGCACAGCGGCCTTACCGTGGAGGTGATCAACACCGATGCAGAGGGAAGAATGATCCTTGCTGATGCCTTGAGCTATGCAAAAAAATATGATCCGAAGCTGGTGATCGATGCTGCCACGCTTACCGGTTCTGCATTGCGTGCGATTGGTAAATACGGGATCGTAGCCATGCAGGAAGATGCCGTCAGGCCGATGGCAAAGCTGAAAGAAGCCGGTGAAGAGGTTTGTGAACGCATCGCAGAGTTTCCTTTCTGGGAAGAATATGATGAACTGATCAAATCCAATGTGGCAGACATCAAAAATATTGGCGGTATGGATGCCGGCATGATCACGGCAGGCAGATTCCTGAAAAGATTCACTGATTACCCGTTCATTCATCTCGACATTGCCGGACCGGCATTTTTCGATAAGCAAGACAGCTATCGGCCCGCAGGAGGGACGGGGGTTGGAGTAAGATTACTTGTGGAGTATTTCAAAATGGTAAGTGGTTAGATCTCTGAAATTTTAGTTAACTGTTAGCTGGATGCTGTTAGCTGTTGGCTGAACTCTTCAGTCAACCCCCAGTAATCAGCCATCAGCCTCCAGTAACCAGTATCCAGTAACCGCAACAATTTCCATATCTTTGTAAACT
>JAGLEK010000321.1 GCA_023145125.1 Bacteroidales bacterium
ATATTAAAAGGGATTCCATCAAGGCAGAAAACAAAACAATAGCAGCTGAAAACAGTAAGATCAGGAGAGAGAACCGGAATAACAGGGGAACCGATAAACCACAAAAAGAACAACTGCCGCTCATAGAAGAGCCTGCTCTTTTTTACAAGGAAATGTGCGATGCCGGGATTCTGGGGATCATACAATCCACCAAGACGCCGATCAGGGTCATGTATGACAGGAAAAACCTGATGGATATGACCTTCGAAACCCTGCCTGAAGTGCCGGATATAAAGCTTGATGAACATCAATACGATATCATCAAACAGATGACAGAAGAACGGCGCTACTTCCTGCTCGAGTTTGATATCCGCAACCATTTCAAGCCGGGGCCAATCAAATACCATAGTGTTATCGGCATCATTCCCGGCACCGAGTACCCCGGTGAATATGTAATTATGGGTGGGCACCTCGATGCCTATGATGTAGCCACAGGGGGCGTTGATGATGGTTCTGGCGCAACGCCTGCCATGGAGGCCGCCCGCCTGATAATGGAGGCCGGTGGAAAACCAAAACGGACGATACTGGTGATCCTCTGGTCGGGAGAAGAATTCGGGCTCCTGGGTTCTCAAAGCTGGGTCGACAGGCATAAAGATGAACTTGATAAGATCTCCAACATGTTTAACCGCGACGGCGGGCCAACGGTGCCGACAGGTATCAGCGTGCCGGAGGCCATGCGTGAAGACTTTGAAGAGATCTGCGCACCCATAAACAGCATCAACCCTGACTTTCCTTTCAAAATAAATGAACGCAAACCCAGGGAAAAACCAAAAAAGGCATGGGGAACCGACAGCGGCCCCTTTGCCGTTGAAGGCGTGCCAACGATCACCTTCAGTACCGGCGATCCCAAAGGTTATAATTTTAGTTACTACGAAATATGGCATACAGAACGCGACCTCTATAACAAAAGCATTCCCGAGTATCAGGAACATACATCCATTGTTACGGCTATTGTGGTTTATGGGGTTGCCAATTT
>JAGLEK010000322.1 GCA_023145125.1 Bacteroidales bacterium
GCCTCGGTGAGTTTGATGTCCTGGTGGGTGTCAACTTGCTTAGAGAAGGACTTGACCTTCCTGAAGTAGCCCTGGTAGCTATTCTCGATGCCGACAAGGAAGGTTTTCTGCGTTCGGAAAGATCGCTCACACAAACAGCCGGCCGCGCTGCCAGAAACCTTGAAAGCAAGGTGATCATGTATGCTGACAAGATCACTGATTCAATGCAAAAAACCATTGATGAAACAGACAGAAGAAGAAGCATACAGCTCAAATACAATGAAAAGCACAAGATAATACCAACCTCTATCAAAAAATCAGTAGAAGCCATAATGGGACAAACTGCAGTGGCAGATGCACTGAAAAAAGAAAAGCATGCATACATTGAAAAAGGAGACAAGGATATCGCAGCCGATCCTGTGATTAAATATATGGACCAACATCAACTTGAAAAGGCCATATATAAAACAAGAAAAGAAATTGAAGGCGTAGTCAAAGACCTGAATTTTGTTGAAGCCGCACGGCTGCGCGATGAAATGATGGAAATGGAGAAGTTATTGGCCCAAATGAAAAGCGAACAAGCATAGATAATGATTGAAGAAACAAGAATCAGGGATATCATGTGGGATGCTGTAAAAGCATCTGTCGAGGCAGGAATTGCCATCATGAAAGTATATGAAACAGATTTTTCTGTAAAAAACAAATCTGATAACAGTCCATTGACCCTTGCGGACATGGAATCTCATACCATTATCAGCAGCATGCTTCAATCAACAGGCATACCGATTCTGAGTGAAGAGGGTAATGATATTGCATATGCTGAGCGCAAGGAATGGAAAGTTTTCTGGCTGATTGACCCACTCGATGGCACCAAAGAGTTTGTTAACAGGAACGGTGATTTTACCGTTAATATCGCCCTGATCGAGAGTTCTTACCCGATAGCGGGAGTGATATACATACCCGTGGAGGATGTACTTTTTCTCGGCCTTCCCGGAAAGGAAGCCATGAAGTTTGAGAAAGTCATGAAGCATATCGATGCATGCCGGGATCTTGAAGACTTCCTGAGAACAGGCATACGACTTCCGCTTGTTCAGGATGAAAGGCCATATACTGTTGTATGCAGCCGGTCCCATATGTCGTCTGAAACAGAAACCTTCATAGAAGAGTTGAAAAACCTGCACGGGCAAATAGATTATGCATCACGGGGCAGTTCACTCAAGCTATGTATGATCGCAGAAGGTAAGGCAGACATATACCCTCGCTTCGCCCCTACCATGGAGTGGGATACAGCAGCGGGGCAGGCCATTGCCGAGGCTTCCGGAGCCGGGGTAGTACGTGCAGAAGACGGCAAGCGATTGCAATACAACAAAAATGAATTGCTAAACCCCTGGTTTATTGTTAAGCGTTAGTTTTAAGACAAAAAAAAAGCCCTCAACTTTCGTTAAGGGCTTCATATACTATCTGTTTTTTCTATTGTGCATCTTCAACGCTGATCAGTTCAACGTCAAAAACGAGGGTTGAATAGGGAGGTATCGTTCCCTTATCCTGAGATTTGTATCCAATTTCTGAAGGAATTACCAATGTGGCCTTACCACCTGTATTCATCATGGCAATGGCTTCGTCCCATCCTTTGATCACCTGACCAACGCCCAGGCGGAAGGAAAATGGTTCGCCCCTTTCCACGGAAGAATCAAATACAGTCCCATCCAGTAAACGGCCTGTATAGTGAACATTTACGGTCTTTCCCACCGTGGCTTGCTCGCCAGTGCCTTTTTCAGTTTCTATGTAATAAAGTCCCGACGCAGTAGGCGCAACTGTTATCCCATTTGCCTGGAGGTAATTATCGCGGTCTGATTTTTCAGCATTTTTACGCTGATCTTCTATAGCCTGCTGCTGTGCCTGTTGTGCCAGCCTTTCCTTGTCAAATGCTTCTTTGGAACGCATGCTCACCAGCTCAACTTCATAAATAATGGTTGAATATGCCGGGATCATCTGTCCTTTAGCTTCAGCACCATAGGCAATATGTTGAGGAACGATCAAAGTGGCTTTTCCGCCCTTCCTGAGCATTCCTACGCCTTCTTCAAGTCCCTTTGTGTCGAAACTCTGGCCATACTGATACTCAAATGGTTCACCCCTGTCGTTGGTGGAAAATATTTGCGTTCCATCCAGAAGTTTTACAGTAAGGTTCACGCTTACCATATCTTCAGCCTTGGGGTTTGCTCCGCTGCCCTTTTTCTCTTCGATAAAGATCAAACCCGATTCCAGTGGTTCAACAGTAATATTATTTGCTTCGATATAAGCTGCATATTCAACTTCAGCCTCAAGCCTTTTTGCCTCAAGTGCTTCTGCATCTTCTATCGCCTTTTGTTCGCTATTTACGAAGTCATGCAGCTTCACCTCAAAGGTCATGATGCTTCCCGGTGTGATAAAAGGAGGGAGCTCCGGAGCACGTGCAACAATAAGGTAAAAAGAATCAGCACTCATCCTGAAAGAAGCGCTATCGCCCCTGGACATCATCATAATACCTTCAAAAAGGTCACCTGCGAAATAAGATGAATCCAGCGGGAAGGTCAGGCCACCGGGAATATTTTTGCTGTCAAACAGAACAGTGTCATCAGTTCCATAAAACATATCCAATGTGATAAAATCCCCTACATTGGGATTATCCCCCTCATTCTGAACATAAAATTTATATTCCAGTCCCGATTCGGCTACTTTATAGCTATCGTCACAAGACGCAATAAATAGTACGGCCAATGCAAAGACCGTCAGATTTTTTAAATACTTCATTACAAATGTTTTAATTAATTTGATTGTTTTAAATTCACTAATTCAATATCATATATTAAGGTGGTTTTAGCGGGGATCAAATTCCCATCCCCAACCAGGCCGTAAGCAAGGTGCGAAGGTATAATAAATTTTGCTTTGTCTCCAACATTCAGCAATAAAATACCTTCCTCCAAACCACTGATTACCTCTCCCTTGCCCATAATGAAAATCAAAGGCCCATTCTGTTGCGAGCTGTAAACCATATCCCCGGTGATAACCTTAATGGTATAGTTTATTGTAGCCAGCATTCCTTTTCTTGCCGGAATGCCATTTCCTTCTTCATAGATCATGTATCGCAATCCGCTGCCACTCTCTTTCATATCCCATTTGTAACGGCGGAGAAAATCTTCAATATGCCGGTTTTCAGTCTTGACAACATGACGGTTAGCCTCTATCAGAGGTTCTTTATAATCCTTATTGTCAGGCCTGCTTGTTTTGGGCGCATCACCATTACAAGCACATAATAGCGATAATGCAATGATCATTAGCAGGGAATATAATGCCTGATTTTTCATATGGTGATCAGTCATCTTCAATTTTAAGAAGTGACTCCTTGTATGTCGGCAAGAGTTCCTCCAGCTTAGCAATTGTGCTTTCGAAGGAATCAAAGGAATCACCACCGGCAGCATTCCTGTGCCCGCCGCCATTGAAGTGTGTTTTAGCTATTTCATTGACCGAAAATGCCCCTTTTGAGCGGAAAGAGAGGCGGATCTTTCCTTTACGTTCGGTGAGCAGAACGGCCATCACTATTCCTTTTATCGAAAGTGCGTAATTTACTATGCCTTCCGTATCTCCTACCCGGTAATTGAAGCGTGCGAGGTCTTTTTTGGATAATGAAATATAAGCTGTGGCATATTCAGGGCGGACTACCAGTTTTTCGCTCAATGAAAAGCCCAGCAGGCGAAGCCTGTCCTCAGAAAATGTGTCATATACTTTTCTGTGGATCCATTCAGCATCTATCCCTGTTTCGAGGAGCTTTGCAGTAACCTGGAAAGTATCCGGACGGTTACAGGCAAAACTGAATGAACCGGTATCAGTCATTATGCCAACAAAAAGGCATGTGGCAATATCTTTTGTAACAGAAGGTTTTTTAGAAGCCTCTGTGATAAAATTATAGATCAACTCCGCTGTTGATGAGGTTTGGGTCGTAGAATTTATGAATTCGAAGGCTTCCACCTCAGGCTCCGGATGGTGGTCGATCATTACCTTAGGGACTTCTGTTGCCTTCAGCAGCTCCTGCAGGCTTCCTGAGCGGTGAATCGCATTGTAATCAAGGCAAAATACCAGTTCAGCTTCTGCAAAAGCAGCTTTCCCACGCTTCCTGTCATCCTCAAAAACAATAATATGCTCATTTCCGGGAAGCCACGATATAAAGCCCGGGTACTTATTAGGCACTATCAGGCTGACATCTTTCCCGATCCCGTTAAAATAATGAAACAAAGCCAGTGAAGACCCAATGGCATCACCGTCAGGATTGGTATGTGTAGTAACAATTATTTTTTTGCTACTGTCGATCAGTGCGAATAACTCAGATATATTATTAATTTTCAAAGAAAAATGTTTGCTATTGGAATAATGTGGTACAAAAGTAACTAAAAGAGCGTTTGATAGATGTAACGTATGTCATATATTATTATTTTTGCGCATCATTAATTTAAATATTTACAATATGAGTGGAAATAAAACATTGATCATGATTAAGCCGACAGCCGTGCGGAAAGCTTATATCGGCCCTATTATGGGCAAAATAGCTGAAGGAGGCTTTAAGATCAAAGCAATGAAATATACCTGTTTAAGCATAGAGCAGGCAAAAGCATTTTATGCAGTGCACAGTGAGCGGCCATTCTTTGGCGAACTGACCGAATTCATGTCGTCAGGGCCTATTGTAGCTGCTATCCTTGAAAAGGATAATGCCGTGGAAGAATGGCGTAATTTTATTGGTGCCACCAACCCGGCAGAAGCCGCAGAAGGCACTATCCGTAAGCTTTACGGGACTTCCCTGGGTGAAAATGCTGTACATGGATCCGACAGCGATGAAAATGCTGAGATAGAGGGTAACTTCTTCTTTTCAGCAACTGAACGATACTAATTTACTATTCAGGGGCATATTCACTAAATGTCCCGTCATGATAGAAAAAAACAATTTTATCAATTGTTTTAGAACCGGTGGCAGTCTTTCTGCTATCGGTTTTTCCTTTTCCTGATGGAACTCTGGCTTCCACCGGGGGCAAAACAGTAGTTTCAGAGATATTTTCCTCTCCTGAAAACAGATCCTCGCCTTTTTCATGTTCAGAATCCTGCCTTTCACCGGCATCAATTTTCTTATTATCCCACATTTCACCCTTACCGCTTATCAGCCAATCTGAATTTATGTCAGGATAGGTTTCTATTATTTTGGTAATAAAATCCAGGCTTGGTTTATTCCTGCCCGACAAAACATGAGATACACTGGAGCGCTGTACACCGACCTCGTCGGCGAATTGAGATGCACTCATTTTCTTCATTTTCAGCAACTGGGATATCCTGTCAATCATCGTTTACAAAAGTAACATGCGTTAAACATAGTTTACAAATGTACAAAATAATTACATTACATGTGTGACTAATTTTTGATTACAACTGTAACATCTCATGAGTCGTTATCTCACATAGTTAACACCCTGTTATTCTGCCTTATAAATAGTATTTAAATTTGATCACTGCTAATCCCATATCATTAAAGTAATACTTTATATATTAACTATAACTAACTGAATTAGAATCTTATAATTCCTATTTATTGTTGATATTCCAAGGTAATTTACAATTGTTAATTATGTGTTCCGGATATTAATTTGATACATTGGTAAACAAATCTTTAATGCTCTGTATTACTGATTGTTAATTGACTATGTTTACAATTGTAACCCTGATTCAAGACAGAGCTACATTGACTCAATTTTTATTGTTTTGAGCATGCTAAGGCTAAGTTTTTTGGTATCAGTAATTTTCATATTTGCGATCCGTTTTTGGAATGTTTAAATTTGTTTAATGCCTGCTTTCTGTCAGAAATATTATTATCCCTTTTGTATTGTCATGATCATGCTTATCCTGGCGATCTGCCCTACCCTGCTCCTGGCACAGGATAATGGTGAAACAAAACATGTGAAGATCAAAGGCGGTAGATTTTTTATTTCTGCGGATACAAGTTTCTTTGTGATGAATGATTCACTCATTCTGGTTCCTGTCAGGCTGGAATACATGATTTCACGCTATCCGCCAATTAATGAGGCAAACACTTATAAAAACATCAGGGAAAAGACATCATCAAATAAGTTGATGCAATCAATGTCGCAATTGGTTTTTGTAGACGTCGGAACCGGAAAAACAGCTAAAGACAAGCAACCCGAGCAAAGTGCAAGCCCTTTCGATGCATATAAAGGAAAGGTCATCAGAAATATTGAATTTATGGCGCTTGAGCCTTTTGGACCCAGCCTGGATGATACCTCCGGAGTTCCCTATACATGGATTGGAAAGCTTGGTAACTCATTGCATATTGCAACCAGGTCGTACATTTTAAGAAGCAATTTACTGATTAGCAGTGGAGAAATAATCGACCCCCTTGTATTGGCTGATAATGAGTTGATAATAAGAAATTTACCATATATTCAAGACACAAGGATCGTAGTCATGCCTACTGAAAATGCTGATTCAGTTGACCTCTTGTTTATCACCAAAGACAAATTTGCATTTGGGTTCAATCCGATTATAAAAAGTGCCAACAACTTCACAATTAAAATATGGAATGAAAACCTTTACGGCCTGGGCCACAGGGTGGAAGGCGAGATGTCAGTCATTACTAACAGGTCACCGGTTGCACGTTTCGACCATGGGCAGTACATTATACGGAATATAAACGGGTCATTTATCCGGGGAAACCTTGGCTACACATATGTTGATGATCAGCATCAGTACAATATTAGTTTCTCCAGGGGATACCTCCCTCCCACTATAAATACCGGCCTGGGCATGGCCTACAGGAGATATGTTTTCGATGACTATTACCTGAACCAGGATTCAGTTTTAACGATACAGGAAGTGGATCTTGAGATTCAAACCGCATATCTGGGGCATACCTTCAGGATTTATGAAGCTCCTGACTCCAAACTGCACGGTGTGTACCTGACTCCGGGAATTACAGTATTAAATAAGCATTACCTGAAAAAACCCTTTGTAACTCCTGAATATACACGCTATTACAGGAATTCGACCTTATTGCTGGGCAGTATCAGCATCTCACAGAATAACTTTTATAAATCTAATTATTTCTTTGAGTTCGGAAGAACAGAGGACGTCCCTTTCGGTTTCAGGCTTAACCTGACAGCCGGATTCGAAGCCGGCAGGCATTATAACAGGTTATATTCCGGATTTACTATCTCAGCCAGTGACTATATTAATCGATTTGGTTACCTGTTCGGTGAAGTCGGGATCGGTGGCTTTTACCAGGAAAATAATTTACAGGAAGGATTGTTGAAAATTCGTTTAAACTACGCATCCGGGCTATATAGATTCCGAAATAGTCATTTCAGATTGTTCACACATATATGGTATACCCTGGGAATTGACAGGCTTCCCGGGGAATTTCTGCGTTTTGATGGAAATAACGGGATAAATGGTTTTAGCAGCTATCTGCTAACCGGACAGGAACGACTCAGCTTTCATGTTGAACCGGTTATCTTTACCCCATGGGTATTCATGGGCTTCCGCTTTGTTTTCTTTGGATATGCCTCCTTTGGAATGATAGGGTCCTCGGAGAATGCTATTTTTGATAATTATCTTTATTCCGCATATGGGCTGGGAATAAGAATTAAGAACGACAACCTGGTATTTAACACCCTGGAATTAAGCATAGGCATTTATCCGAATTCTCCCTCTGATCAGGACAATATATTGTTTAACATGGGGGGTATACAAACACCGAGATTCGATAATTTCCTTCCTAAACCACCCGGGGTACAGGCCTACAGATAGTCCAATTATGAAACCTCAAGGATCTCGAACTTTTGCCCGCGAAATTCGAATGAATCTCCGGCCTTCTTTCCCTCCATTGCCTTAAAAAAAGGCACTCCCGGGGAAATGACAAAGTAATCACTTCCCCCATATTCCATTTTACCAATGCCGACAGAAACAAACATTTTCTGTTTGTTTGTAATTACAATAGCACCAAACTTTACCGTATCAGTTACCCTCTCGGTATCTATCTTTTCCAGAACATTGCGCTGTTCAAGTATTTTGTACAGTTGCTTGCCAAACAGGTCCCGTTTCCGTAACAGCTGGGTTCGATATGAATCATAGCGGTCCTTTGGCTGTCCGTAGTCATTTGCACTTTGCTGGGCATCATCCATGACCTTACGCAGGGAATCTGCACGCTCATCAATCTCGATGATGCAAGCAGATAACAACTCCTTTTTCAACTCTAATAATTTCATAAAATACGGGGTTCATCATAAAAATAAGCATTCTAACGCTGTTTTCAAAATTTTATTAGGAAATTTGCAATGTCATTATTACTTTAGATTCATCATCCACCCTTAATAATGGAGAATTAAACCATGGCAGATCAGCAAGATACAGACAATCATAAAAAGCAGGTCATCGAATTACTTACCGTTGCAAACGAATATTGCATGTTTATTGAAAAAGCTTATGATTACAGCAAAGAAGATATCCTGCAATACATCAATAAAATTTCACCCCTGTTGTACCTGAAGGGATCCCTTATCCCTGAGCTCAAACCTGAAAACCCTGAAGCATACGAAAGATATGTTACTGAGGAGGTATGGGAGAATATTTTCAATGAATTGAGGAATAAATTCGGACGTGACGATGAATTCTGGTTTATTGATGAGATAAGCTTCCAGGGCGAAGAAATCACCAAAGGCAGCATGGGCGAACACCTGACAGATATATATCAGGACCTGAAAGACTTTGTGTCCCTGTACAGCAAGAATACCGCTGACTCCATTATCAATGCTATAGCAGAATGCGGGCATCTTTTTCAAACCAACTGGGGTTATAAACTGCTGCGCATCCAGAAGAACGTTCATCATCTGCTGTATCAGCATGAGATAAAAGATGATTATGCTGAGCTGGATGAGTAGGCGGTACACCTACGCTAAAGCTTCGGTGCACAAAGTAGGCGGTTGACGGTTGACGGTTGACGGTAGGCAGTAGGCGGTAGGCACTCGGCACTATATAACGGACCCCTAATTAAA
>JAGLEK010000323.1 GCA_023145125.1 Bacteroidales bacterium
GCTTAACATTTTTTATGAGCCATTCCCCCAATTTAATATCATCAATGCATATAGGTATCTATATTTCTTGTATTTTTGACCTCTCAAAAATAATGCACTTATGAAAGCCACCCGCTTACTTCCCGGAATGAGGATCTTCCTTACCCTTTTATTTGCAGTACTGATCAGCTCCATGGCATGGTCGCAAATACTGGAACCTGTCAAGTGGAGTTTTTCAAGCGAGAAAACAGGCGATAATGAAGCTCTGCTGACTTTTAAGGCGGACATTGAAACGCACTGGCATCTGTATTCTCAGGATATTCCCATGGCCCCGCCGGCAACAACTTTCTATTTTGAAGGAGATACAAATCTCTATGAGCTTGTTGGGGAAGTAACCGAGTCAGAGTACATTGAGGAGTTTGATCCCAACTTTGACATGGTGCTTAAATATTTTTCCGATGAGGCTGTTTTTCAGCAAAAGATCAAGCTGCTTACTGACGGGCCGGTCAGGGTGACGGGAGCTATTAATTTTATGAGTTGTGATGATAAGCAATGCCTTGCTCCGGTGGATGAAGAATTTGATTTTCCGTTCAATGGTGCTGCCACACAGGGTGAAGTAGCTGATGTTGCATTAAAGGATGGCGAATATAAACCCACTACAGCCATCATAAAGGATAAAGCTGTCCTGGAAGAAATGAAGATCGAGGAGTTGGAGTATGCTTCTATCTGGGACCTGTTCATCCTGGCATTCATTGCCGGGCTTATTGCCATTTTGACACCATGCGTATTTCCAATGATACCCATGACGGTGAGCTTTTTTATGCATGAGGGGGAAAGCAAGTCTAAAGGGAAGTTCCAGGCTATTATTTTCGGTATATCGATTGTTTTTATCTACACCGTTATTGGAACAGTTATCGCCCTGACACTTGGTGTTAACTTTGCCAACTGGCTGTCGACACACTGGTTGCCAAACGTACTGTTCTTCCTCATATTTGTGATCTTTGCTGCTTCTTTCTTTGGAATGTTTGAGATCACCTTGCCAAGCTGGATGATCAGTAGTTCTGATAAACGGGCAGAAAAAGGAGGCATCTCGGGGCCATTCTTCATGGCTTTTACATTGGTGCTCGTCTCTTTCTCCTGTACAGGGCCCCTGGTTGGATCAATCCTTGTGAAGTCGGCCACAGGGGCATGGCTGGAGCCTATAATAGGGATGCTCGGCTTTTCGCTGGCCTTTGCCCTGCCGTTTGCACTCTTTGCATTTTTTCCGTCATGGCTCAACAAGATGCCGAAATCCGGTGGATGGCTGAATTCAGTGAAGGTGGTGCTTGGATTCCTGGAGCTTGCCCTTGGGCTTAAGTTCCTCAGTATTGCTGACCAGACATACCATTGGGGTCTTCTCGACAGGGAAGTTTACCTGGCTATCTGGATCGTGATATTTGTGCTGATGGGATTTTACCTCCTTGG
>JAGLEK010000324.1 GCA_023145125.1 Bacteroidales bacterium
GGCAAGAGTGGCAAAGGCCTTTTTGCGGATGTAATGATGGAACTCGACTGGTCGGTGGGGGAAATTTTGGAAACCCTGGAAAAGAATGATCTGGATAAAAATACACTCGTTATCTTCACAAGTGATAATGGCCCCTGGTTGAATTACGGCAAGCATGCAGGATCTGCTGATCCTTTAAGAGAAGGAAAAGGAACCATGTGGGAAGGTGGCCCCCGGGTATCAACAGCAATGCGCTGGCCCGGCAGGATCCCTGCAGGTATCGAATGTGGACGGATTGCTTCAAGCATAGATATTTTACCAACTTTAGCAGAAATAAGTGGTGCTGCACTCCCGGAAAAGACAATCGATGGTGTAAGCATACTTTCTTTGATGGAAGACAAGACAGCAGCAAACCCCCGAAACAACTTTTACTACTATTATGGTGGAAATTTAATTGCAGTGAGGAAAAATAACTGGAAGCTCGTTTTTCCTCATACATACAGGTCATATAAAGGGATGGAACCCGGTAAAGATGGTTTCCCTGGGCCTTATGGCAAAGGTAAAATCACAGAATTGGAATTATATGATTTGAATAGTGATATCGGCGAACTTACTAACCTTGTTTCACAATATCCTGAAATTGTGGAGGAACTTGTGGTCCTGGGAGACTCAGCACGTGAAGAACTTGGCGACAGGATTCAAAATAAAAGAGGAAAAGCTGTTCGCAAACCGGGGCGAAGGCATCAGGAAAAAACGAAAGTGCAACACCTTGCGGTAAATAAAAGCATTTCAGTTGAAAGTGAATATTCATACCAGTATGCAGGGCATGGTGATATAACACTGATCAATGGGACTTTAGGAAGTTTTGACTTTACAGATGAGGAATGGCTGGGTTTCGAGGGAACAGATTTTGAAGCGGTTGTTGACATGGGTGAACTTACCAAAATCGATCAGGTAGAATGTGGTTTCCTTTTAAACCAGGGATCATGGATCTTCATCCCCGAAAAAGTAGTGATATCCATATCTCAAGATGGTAATGACTACGAGGTAATTAAAACTTTTGAAAATAATGCCCGAAAACTGAATGACAATATCAAGGTCAGGAAATTCAAGACTGAGATCAATAATTCAAGTGCACGCTTTATAAAGATCCATGCAACAAATATCGGGACCTGCCCTGACTGGCATGATGGCGCCGGTGGCAAAACCTGGTTGTTTGTGGATGAGATCATTATTAATTAAATATATTATGCATCCGGGGAAAAAGTATTAGCAGCTTTAAATTTTAACAAATGATTAAACAGCAATTATTCCTCATCCTTATTGCAGGATTCATTTTAAACGCCTGCACCAATTCCGGGAAACAGGAAGCCCTGGATAGAACTCAGATTACAATCTACAAGCTATGGTACCAGCAACCGGCTAAAATCTGGGATGAAGCATTACCAGTTGGCAATGGCCGCCTGGGGGCAATGGTTTTTGGGGGTGTTTACAAGGAACGCATCCAGGTAAACGAAGAAAGCCTCTGGGCCGGAAAACGTTTCAACACAAACAATTCCAATGCCTTACATGATCTGCCCGTGATCAGGGAACTTATTTTCGAAGGGAGAATACAAGAAGCATACGAGTTGGGGAATAAAAGTCTGCTGGGAACCCCTCCCCGATTCCGTTCCTATCAAACAATGGGTGATATTTATTTATCATCTGACAGTGTAACACCATTCACAGATTATAAACGGGAACTGCAGCTAAATACCGGCATATCCCGTACAATTTTTTCTATCAATGGAGTAACATACACAAGGGAAGTATTTGCTTCTGCACCGGATAACATTCTGGTAATTCATATAACTGCCGATAAACCGGGTGCCATTAATACCACAATTGCCTTACAAAGGCAAAAAGACGCTAATGTAATTGCTGAACATGATCAACTTATGATGACAGGGCAGATCATCGATGAAGCAACTGAAGCGCAAGGGCCCGGTGGTGAACATATGAAGTTTGCAGCAAAATTGTTAGCCGTAAACAAAGGAGGAGAGCTCATTACAGGCGTTTCAACACTTCAGGTGACAAATGCTGATGAATTAACCATCCTGTATACCGCTGCAACAGATTATAGCCTTGAAATGCTCGATTTCGACAGGAATGTCAACCCCTTATTGATTTGTGATGAAATTCTGAACAATGTCAAAAACAGAGCATTTGAAGAAATAAAAGAAGCTCATATTAAAGATCACCAATCCATTTTCAACAGGCTTGAAATTGACCTCGGTAATACTCAGCTTGCCGATTTGCCTACCGACAAGCGATTGGATTCAGTAATTAAGGGAGGAAATGACCCCGCCCTGGTAGCTTTATATTTTCAATACGGAAGATATTTAATGATGGGCAGCTCGAGGGCACCCGGCATATTACCCGCTAACCTGCAGGGGATCTGGAATGAACACTTCAAAGCCCCATGGAATTCGGATTATCATACCAATATAAACCTGCAGATGAATTACTGGCACGCAGAAATATGTAACCTTCAGGAGACAGTTGAACCACTCGCAGATATTGTCGATAAATGGAGAGAGCCCGGAAGAGTAACCGCATCAGAAATGTATGGATGTTCAGGCTGGTGCATGCACCATGCAACAGATATTTTTGGAAAAACAGTGCCTAATGCCGATATGCGCTGGGGCATGTCGCCTCTGAGTGGTGTATGGATGACATTCCCTTTATGGAGGCACTACGAGTTTACCATGGATGAAGAATATCTGAAGAACAAAGCCTACCCGATAATGAAGGAATCTATGGATTTTGTGAGTGACTTTCTGATAGAAAAGGACGGATATCTTGTAACTAATCCTACAATGTCGCCCGAAAATTCTTATAAACTTGATGGAAAAGATTATCCCTGTCAGCTGACATATGCTGCAACCATTGATAACCAAACCCTTATGGCTCATATAGATCATTGCATCCGGGCAAGCGAGATACTGGGCGTGGATGAAGGCTTAAGGGAAGAATGGATTGATATGCAGTCAAAGATCCCACCTGTACGCATAGGAAACGACAGCACCATCATGGAATGGATCGAAGATTATCAGGAATGGGAACCGGGGCATAGGCATATGTCACATTTGCTGGGCTTGTATCCACTTGCACAGATTACCCCGGAAACCCCTGAATTATTTGACGCTGCAAAAAATACCATCGAAAAAAGATTAAAGCACGGTGGCGGGCATACAGGATGGAGCCGGGCATGGATGATCAGTTTTTATGCAAGGCTGCACGAAGCAGAAGCAGCTTATGATCATGTAATGTCATTACTGAGAAAATCAACTCAGAGTAATTTATTTGATTCACATCCCCCTTTTCAGATCGACGGCAACTTTGGCGGTACTGCCGGCATTGCCGAAATGCTGCTTCAAAGCCATAATGGCGTGATCCGGATACTGCCGGCCCTGCCTGACGCCTGGCCCGATGGAAGCATAAAAGGACTGCGTGCCAGAGGTGGGTTTGAAGTAGATATAGAATGGAAAAATGGAATAATGACCACTATCACCATCCATGCATATGCTGATAATAAGTGTTTTGTAAAATTTAAAGATAATATAGTTGAAATTGATTTAAAAAATGGGGAAAGCATTTCACTGAACAGCCAACTTCATTAAAATTCCGTTGAATGTAAAACTCAAATTTAATTAAGATGAATCATAGGTTTACCAG
>JAGLEK010000325.1 GCA_023145125.1 Bacteroidales bacterium
TATTCTTATTCCTTGTTCCTTGTTCGTGATTCTACTGTTCCCTTACCCACCTCCCCTTCGCCTCTTTCCCCAACAGCGTATACGCAATGATCATCATATCCATGCCGAAGTTGCGATGTTTAAGATATTTCATGTTGATGCGCACTTTATCGGGATAGATGACCTCATTGTTATATTTTACCGGGTCAGGCTGTTGTGCGAGGATCTCTTCTTCACGGGCATATTTCATGCTGGCGGGGCCGGTAATGCCGGGCTTGAGGGACATGATCCTGCGTTCATCTCCCTGCAGCTTGTCGGCATATCCTGGTACATCGGGCCGGGGGCCTACAAAGCTCATGTCACCTTTGAGGACATTATACAGTTCGGGCAGTTCATCCAGCTTATATTTTCTGAGTGTGGCACCTAATGGGGTGATGCGGCTTTCGCCTTTCACGGATATGCTGTTCCCGCCATGGCCAACACTCATGCTGCGGAATTTTACCATCATAAATAATTTACCGTTTTTGCCAACACGCTTTTGGGTAAAAAATACAGGGCCGGGCATTTTGAGTTTTATTAAAAATGCAATAACAAAAAAAAGAGGAAGAAATAGTATTAGCCCAATTAAAGAGGCAATGAGGTCGAAGATTCGTTTTAATAGCATGGAAGGCTGAAGGCTGAAGTCTGAAGGCTGAAGTTTGAAGTTTGAAGTCAGAAGAATTATCGAATCAACATATAAACTACTTTGGTTTAGGTATTGCAATTACCCTTTCTTTGTGCCTGTAGAAAACCACTGAATCATCAGCTACATTTCTGTCTAACACCATCCCTGCAGCTATTTTATTTTTGTCACCAATTTTAATTCCGGGGATGGTCGCACTATTGATTCCAAACAAATTTTCATCACCAATCTCGGTAAAGCCTGAAAAACAAACATTTGGACTGATAAAATTGAATTTCCCCACTTTGGTATCATGGCCCAGGCTACATCTTGAATTGATCAGGCTAAAGTCACCGATACTTACATTAGGGCCTATATTGGCATTCGGGCAAATAATGACTCCCTGTCCTAATTTAGCTGATTCAGATACATAAGCATTGTGATGCACAAAAGACACAAATTTCGCACCTTCTGAAAGAAATTTATCTACAAAAAATTTGCGATACTTTAAATTAGCAATCCCGATAATATAATTACAGTCTTTACGAATTTTATGATTCCTTATGCCTCCCATATATGGCCCTGAAAATTGATAGCTTGTGTAGCTGCCCGGATCATCATCAAGAAACCCTATTACGTTATATTTTGTAATTCCACTTTGTTTTTGTGAATAGGCAATGTATTCATCAATTTCAGCTCCATGTCCTCCTGCACCAATTATTATAATGTCTTTCATACTCTTGCTTTGAATTATATTCTATCTTCCCCACCGCCTACTGCCTACTGCCTACCTCGCCGTATAACCTCCATCCACGATCAGGTTCGTACCAGTAATCCATCCCGAGCCATCGGATAACAGGAAGATACATGCGTTAGCAACATCTTCAGGCTTTCCCAGTCCTAAGGGATGCAAGCTTTCAATTTTGCTTAATGATTCTTCATCCTTACTATATATTGCATTTTCAGACATGGGGCTGATCACTACTCCCGGTGAAATACAATTTACCCTGATCTTTTTTCGGGCCAATTCAACCGCCAGTGATTTCGTACCGGCAATTAATGCACCTTTTGTCATTCCATAAAGCACTTTTCCTGTTTCACCGACAATGCCCATAACAGATGATATGAAAATAATGCTGCCTCCATTTTTTGCCATGAGTTTCTTTTGGGCTACCAATCTGCAAAGATTAAAGCCCATCGTTACATTATTTTGAAAGAACAGGTTCATCTTTTCAGGTGTGACCCTGCGAAAGGGTAAAGTAGTGGATAT
>JAGLEK010000326.1 GCA_023145125.1 Bacteroidales bacterium
GCTTTCTGGGTTTACGACCCTACTAATTTTGAACTCCAGAGGATCACGCAAACGCTAGAGATCAGTGAGCGGTCCGGCAACCTGCAGCAGGTGACCGGCTATACCCCCGATCCCAATTATATGCTCGAGCGCGACAACTATCTTTACCTCAACGACCCGGCTATCGGCATCCTTATCTTCGACAAATATGGCTCCTACTACAAGACGCTTCCGGTAAAGGGATTGACATCCTTCCAGGTATTCGACAGGAAAGTAATATATATTGAAGGGAATGAGATAAGCATTTATGATACTAGGCTGAACGAGTTGAGTACGACCAAACTGCCGCAGGATGATGCCGTATCGGTTTCGGTGTGTCTCAGCCTCGATCCGCAGAAGCTGTATCTGCTCGGGGAGGAGGAGTTGTTCTTTTATGAAATTGATTAGACTCAGTCGGATACTTGATACTAGATACTGGATACTGGATACTGGATAATTCAACCAACTCCAAACTTTAGCTCACTTAAAACAGTACAGGTACTTTTTTTTCTTATTTTAGTCAAAAATTTAAACATGCACATAGCCATTGCGGGAAATATCGGCTCCGGGAAGACTACCTTGACAGGCCTGCTTGCGAAACACTTCGGTTGGGAAGCACATTATGAAGATGTAGAAACAAATCCCTACCTCCACAGTTTTTATGAAGATATGCAACGTTGGTCGTTCAACCTGCAGATCTATTTTCTGAACAGCCGCTTCAGGCAGATCGTTGAGATACGCAAAAGCGGTAAAACCGTCATCCAGGATCGCACCATCTATGAAGATGCATACATCTTTGCCCCCAACCTGCATCATATGAACCTGATGTCGACCCGCGATTTTGAAAACTACAGTGCACTCTTCGAACTGATGAGTTCCTTCATACAGCCTCCGGACCTGCTCATATACCTGAAATCTTCAGTGCCAAACCTGGTTAACCAGATCCAGAAACGAGGCCGTGAATATGAAGAATCTATTCGTATAGACTACCTCAAAAGCCTGAACGAACGCTACGAGGCATGGATAACAAAATACAAACTTGGCAAATTACTGATCATCAATGTCGATGATATCGATTTTGCCGAAAACCCGGAGGATCTTGGAGAAGTGATCGAGAGGATCAGTGCGGAGATTCATGGGCTGTTTTGATATGCCTGGGCACATTTAATGGACGAGTACTTGGAGTACTTGGAGTGCCTGGAGTACTTGGAGTTAATTCAAAATTAAAAATTTAAAATTAAACATTTCTGAAAGCAATTGGTATTATACCCGCACGCTACGCTTCGTCCCGCTTCCCGGGCAAGCCACTTGCTGTGATCGATGGTAAGTCGATGGTTATGCGTGTTTATGATCAGGCAAAGAAAGCGTCCTGCTTTTCAGAGGTGGTGGTCGCTACCGACGACCGGAGGATCTTTGATCACGTTATTGCCGAAGGCGGCAAGGCTGTGATGACCTCCGATGATCATCTCAGCGGAACGGATCGTGTTTTTGAAGCTGCCATGGAGATCATCAGGGATGAAAAAGCGTTAAATGACCATATCGTGATCAACATACAAGGGGATGAACCTTTCATCGATCCGGCTGCAATTGAAACGCTTGCAGCTTGTTTTGACGATCCGGGGGTCAGCATCGCTACACTAATCAAAAAAATAAGCAGTGACGAGGAACTTTTTGATGAGAATGTTGTTAAAGTAATCCCCGGCAAAAGCGGACGGGCCCTGTATTTCAGCCGGTCTGCCCTGCCATTTATCAGGGGTAAAAATACATCCGGCTGGTTGTCAGCGTATTCCTTTTTTAAGCATATCGGCATCTATGCATACAGGGCAGATGTGCTCAGGGAAATTACAGCTTTGAAACCATCCGGGCTGGAGATGGCAGAAGGCCTCGAACAATTGCGCTGGCTCGAAAACGGATATGCTGTCCATACGGAAGAAACTGATTATGAAAGTGTTTCGGTTGACACACCGGAGGATTTATTAAAATTTACTAACAAAGATTGAATTTATAGCAGGCATGTAGTAATTTAGCTGACGGAAACAAAATTTCTCGTAGGTATTGCAATGACAGGCATTGACAGATATATAAGCGAACTATTATTCGATCACGATTGTGTGATCCTCCCGGGCGTTGGTGGATTTCTCACTAATTATTCCGGTGCAAGGATACATCCCATCAGGCACAGCTTCCAGCCTGCTGCCAGGACCCTGGTTTTTAATGCCAACCTCCGCACTAACGACGGACTCCTGATTGACTACGTCTCCAGGGCACAAAGCAT
>JAGLEK010000327.1 GCA_023145125.1 Bacteroidales bacterium
ATCCTGGAAGTACTCCTCCTCGCCGGTGTATTTATTTTCCTTTTCAGGTTTATATTTTTTAATTACACATCGAAGGTCAGGAAGCCGGCTGCATGGCTGCATGCAGTAAAAAAAGGCCTGGTATCACCGGAATTGCTTAAAACAGAAAGAAAGTATCCTGACCGCATCCGCTTTTACAATATCTGGTTGCAGGCAGATCGTATCATAAATGGGAACATCCCCGGAGATTTTGCCGAGCTGGGCGTATATAAAGGAGAAACGGCCCGGGTCATTCATCTCTGCGCCCCGGAAAGAAAACTTCATTTGTTCGACACCTTTGAGGGCTTTCCTCCCGATGACCTGACGGAAGAAACAGGAAAAGCAAGCGGTTATACTTCACGGCATTTTGCCGACACTTCTGAGGAAAAAGTCAGAAATAATATTGGAGACCACCCCAACCTCATCTTTCATAAAGGTTATTTTCCCGCCAGTACAGCAGGCCTGGAAAATGAGAAGTTCGCATTTGTAAGCATGGATGCAGACCTGTATAATCCTACCAGGGCCGGCCTGGAATTCTTTTATCCCCGCCTGTCGGAAGGTGGAATCATCCTTATACATGATTATAACAGCGATTGGCCGAAACTGGTAAATGCTGTTGATGTTTTTTGTGCAAGTGTCAATAGCAGTCCCATACCGGTTCCTGATGCCGATAGTACTGTGATGATCATTAAGTGAATGGAATGACGGGCTGTGGATCTAATGCTGATGAGGTTTGACAGTACCTTCATAGAAAGGGTTCTTGCATTTCTTCCCTTTAAAAATATTCTTCACCGGGGCTAAAATGGTCTTTACTACTTTTACTTCGGAAACATCCGGGTCTGTGAAATGCCCTGATATATTCTGCTGGAATACAGCGCATCCCCAATCATTGATCAGGGCAAATTCAAGGTCGTTAAATGTTTCATTCCAGAGATTCACAGCCCCCCTAACAGCAATACGATTCTCCTGAGTACTGAATGCAACATCTTCGGTGCTCAACTCTCCGGAACTCAGTCTCCAATTTGATACAAATTCATGCACAAAAGTGGAATCCCCTTTATTGGAGATAAGCAGGTTGGCATATTCACCGCCTTTGGTAATCGCGATTCCCACCGGGCCCGCCAGGAAGAGGGCACTGACATCTATCAGGTTGAATTTCTGGGTACGCTCAAATTGCCTGGCCACCTTGTCGAGATCAGTTCCATACAGGATCAGGCTATCGCCATTAAGCTTCATCTCCCCGGAAGAGCTTAACCATAGATCAGAGCTCGATTTTCCGGAAAAACGCAGGTCGATTGAGAAATCCATTTTACCTTTCATGGAGGGTTCTTCCTCAAAACGTCCAAGGAACTTTTCGATCCTGAGGCCATCAATATCCTGCATAATATGATACGAAGGAATATCAGAAGACAGATCCATGTAGAAATTTCCGTGTTGGCTTTGCCCGCGGTGTAGTTCCGACTTATGGCTGACATTCAGGATGCTATTAGATATTTCAACATCCAGCAGGATATTGTCGAGCAGCAAGGAGTTGACTCTTGCATCGGCAATGGTCAGCTTCCCCATTGCCAGAACATCAGAAAACTGCAATGTATCAGCATCACCGCTTAGTGTGATCGAGTCTGAAGTAAGATAAATTCCGTGACATTGTATAGTATCAAGATTGTTCAGGTTAAAATAGCTGAATGATCCGTTCAGTATCCTGATATCAACCAAATCGAGCTTCCATCTGCTTGAATCCGAATTTTCGCTGACATTGCCACCTCCGCCGGAACTCTGTAACGGGATGCTTGTGTCAATGGATTTGTATCTCAGCACCACCTCCGGGTTTTTGATCCTGACACCCCTGAGCACGAATTCCGATGAGAATAAGGACCATAATGGCAGTTCTATTTCAAGTTTATCTGCATAAATATTCAAAAAATCCCCATCCCTGACCATCACACGCTCTGCGACAACAGCAAAGGATGGAAGTAATTTCCCGCTAATATTCCCCTCAATACTGCTTTCCATTCCTGTAGCCCAATCTATCTCTTCTTCTATAGTTGCCTTCAGGTTATTCAGGCTGAAACCAAAGAATAGGTAACGCACCAGCAATATTACTACGACAAGCAATATGATGAACCAGATATGTTTTTTCTTGATTTTCAAGAGTCAGTAAATATGATCTTTATTCATTGAGTCTCCAGCCTGTAATGCTAGAGTTTCATTAATGCTGAGGAGACCATCAGGCCAATGATGACCATCCCGATAGAAAGCACATTATTAGCCATTATATTAAGCATAGCCAATTTTGCATCTCCATCCCTGAACATGTTATACGACTCAATAGCATAAGACGAAAAGGTTGTAAATCCCCCTAAAATACCAATAAAAAGAAAAGCACGCAAGCCATGCGACAGGTTTTGCATATCAAACATGCCCCACAGGATACCGATGATAAAGGATCCAATGATGTTAACTGCAAGTGTGCCGAGGGGGAAACTCCCAAGGTAATATTTATGAGTATAATCGGAAACCACGTATCGGGCAACCGTCCCGATCCCGCCCCCGGCAAGCAAAAGAATTATCTTATACATTATTTTTTCTGACCTTTAAGACCGGCAAAAATACAACAATTTTACTATCAACTTTGTACTGCAATCAGCCAAGTCATGGAACTAATCATTACATTTGTATAAAACAAAACATTCAAGCCATGAAAAACCTCTTGATAATAGCACTTGTGTTTGCTTTCTCCGGTGCCACCGGACAAATAACCAAGATGGCTCAGGTAAAAGACCAGACTTTTCAAATGAACGGGGTTCAATATGGACAAGCCGTCGAGAAGAAAACAAAGACCTTCGGACTGACCGTTAATTATGAAACCGGTGAATTAAATGGTGTGATCAATCTTATTGAAATTGACCTGCTGAACAAAAATATTGAGGCATCCCCGGATCCGGAAATGAATGCCTTGAAGATCAGGGGGTTTCTACCTCTGAACGACATCCTTTACAACATGAACGAGAAACAGCATTACACGGTGGAAATGGACCTGATTATAAAAGAATTCACTGTTACCGTATTATTTGATTTCAACATTGCTTATTTCAAAAACACGCAGATGAACTTCCACAATGTTATAGCCAACGCCCCGGTGAACCTGCTTGATTTTAATATTGAGGATCTTAATGGTTTTGAGCCCCAGGTGAATGTCATCCTGATGTTCCAGATGCTGAACATGCAACGCTAAGGCAATATTCCTGTTTACAGCATAACTCTTTTCCCTGTTTCCGGGTTTCCTTGGAAATCTTTTCGGAAATGTACTAAATTTGTGTTTTACAAAAAGTACAGATCTTGAAAGCCCGTTTATTTTTTCCGTTGATTACCGGACTTGCATTGCTGCTTGCAATGGCATCCTGTAGTAATACACGGCATTTTACGGAGGGCCAATATCTGATGACACAGAACTGGATCGCTTATGCTGACAAAAACCCCGGTATCCAAACTTCCGAATTGCACGGCCTGATCCAGCAAAAGCCCAATAAAAAGTTTCTGGGTTTTCTCAGGTTTAAGCTTTGGGCATATAATGCATCACTGAAGGGTAAAGATTCTAAGTTCAGGAATTGGCTGGAGAATACGGTCGGTGAACGCCCGGTCATCCTCGACACTTCCATGGCAGAAGCTACATGTAAGGAAATGGAAAAGTACCTGGGCAATGTAGGCTATTTTTATTCTGATGTCAGATATCTGGCAGTATACAAGAAAAACTCCAGGAGGGCGCATATTCATTACGAGGTAACACCAACATCGCCATACAGGATCAAGAGTATAAATTACGACATTGAAGATCCTGATCTTGCAGGGTGGGTAAGCAAAACCACTAAACATTCCCTCATTAAAGAAGGTAAAATATATAATGTTTACACCCTTGATGATGAACGCGAACGTATTACAAAATACCTTAACAACAATGGATATTACGGCTTCGTAAAAGATTATATTTTCTTTGAAGTTGACAGTACGCACAACTCGAAGGAAATGGACCTTCATATCAAAGTTAAGAACAGGACCATGCCTGACCCTGACTCTGTCGGAAAGTTCATTGAGGAGAAGCATTACAGGTATGAAATCGACAAGGTTGTTATTTATCCGAATTATGACCCGGCAAAACCCTTATTACAGGAAGTAGCCCACGACACATTGATAAAAGAAATACACCAGATAAACCGGGATAGTCCGGCTAATTACTATTTCGTTTTGTACAGGGGAAAATTACGCGTCAACCCTAAAATACTGGCTCAAAATATATTAATCGAGAACGATGAGCCCTATAACCTCAGGGACGTACAGGAAACTTTCAAGCGCTTTGGCTATCTCAGCATCTATAGATTTGCCAATATCAGTTTCGAGGAACCTCTGCTAAAGCTTGTTCCCGACAGCGGGGGTTTTAAAAAGCTTAATTGCAAGATCCACCTCCAGAGGGCCCCTGTACATCAATACAGCATTGAGGCAGAAGGGACCAATTCAGGTGGCGACCTGGGATTAGGGGGAAATCTCACTTACCGTAACCGCAATATTTTTCGAAATGGTGAAATATTCCAGATAAAACTAATGGGTGCCATGGAGGCGCAGCGAACGAGTAATACCAGCGATGAAAGCCAGCAAACATTTCTTTTCTTCAACACTTTTGAGTGGGGAATTCAAGCGGAGGTCAGTTTTCCACGCTTCCTGATCCCTGTTAAGATGGAACGATTTCCGAAGTATTTCAGGCCCATCACCACAGTATCCACCGGGTTTAACTTCAGGAGACGCCCTACATACGACAGGTATATCCTTAACTTTACCTTTGGTTATAAATGGCAGGAATCTGCTTATAAAGCACATATTATACAACCTTTCAATATCAGTTCTGTTAAGATGTACCCTACTCCGGAATTTACCAGAGAGCTGGAAGAGATCGACGACAGCCGGTTGAAGAACCAATATACTGACCACCTGATCACTGCTTTGCAGTATAGCTTCATCTATAATAACCAGGACATCAAAAAGGTGAAGGATTTTATTTATTTCCGTACCGACATCGAAACATCCGGGAACCTCTTTTATCTTTTTAACAATATGTTAGAAAGTAAAACGGATTCAGCAGGCTATTACACTATTACCGGGATCAGGTATGCACAATACGCGAGATTAGAAACAGACTTCCGCTATTACTGGATGGTTTCGCGTACTAACCAGGTAGTATTCAGACTGCTTGCCGGTGTAGGCATCCCATACGGCAACTCTGATGCCTTACCCTTCGAAAAAGGCTTCTATCTCGGTGGAGCCAATAGCATGCGCGCCTGGATCTACCGTGGCCTTGGGCCGGGAGGATTTGCCAATCCCGGAATCAATATTGACCAAATGGGGGATATCGTTCTTGAAACCAATATTGAATACCGCTTTCCTATATATAGTTTCTTTAAGGGGGCCGTGTTTCTTGATGCCGGAAATGTATGGTTGCTCAATGCAAACGCGAATTTTCCGGAAGCTGAATTCAGGTTCAATACATTTTATAAGCAGATCGCCATGGATGCCGGTGTTGGTTTCAGGTTTGATTTTAAATTCTTTATTTTCAGGGTTGATTTTGCCGTGCGGATGCGCGATCCGTCCAAGCCCCCGGGGGAAACGTGGGTTGCTGACAAAGGTATCTGGTTCTGGAACTTTGGTATCGGCTATCCATTCTGATTCTTTTTGCTCATGACAAATGCATCTTCATTCGCGCAACAATGGCAACAAGCCTTCTCTTATCCTCCTACTTCCGGGCAGCTTGAGGTGATCGGGCATATCTCCAATTTTATTGCAAGCCCCGAAAACGACAAGATATTCCTGCTCAAAGGCTATGCAGGCACAGGAAAAACATCGCTGATAAGCTCACTGGTAAATGTTTTAAAAAATATCAGGATGAGATCCGTCCTGCTTGCACCAACCGGCCGCGCAGCCAAAGTCATCGCTTCATATTCAGGCCACCGGGCGCAAACCATTCACCGGAAACTATATATGCAGAATATTTCTGATGATGGAAAAGTTCGTTTCATGCTTACCGAAAATAAGCATAAAAATACCCTGTTCATCGTCGATGAAGCCTCAATGATCCCCGATACATCGAGTTCCGGCGGCAGCCTGTTCGGAGGAAGAAGATTGCTGCACGATCTTATTGAATATGTCTATACCAGCGAAAACTGCAGGCTGCTGATGATAGGAGATACTGCTCAACTACCACCTGTCGGCATCGAGCTTAGCCCTGCTTTGTACCCGGAATACCTTAAAAGTAATTTCAATCTTGAAATACATACTTATGAATTGCGTGAGGTGGTCAGACAATCAAGCGAATCAGGGATACTGGCAAATGCAACAGCCCTGCGGGAAAAAATAAGCTCTGATAACATTAGCATGCCCCTGTTCAGCAACATAGGTTTTGATGATGTCTACAATCTGGACGGTGGTGGATTGCAGGAATTCCTGCAGGATGTTTATTCTTCAGCTGAGTTTGAAGATATTGTAGTTATCTGCAGATCAAATAAACGGGCAAATATTTTCAACCGTGAGATCAGAAACCGCATAATCTATCATGAGGATGAGATCACGGCAGGAGATCACCTCATGGTGGTACGCAATAATTACTTCTGGCTGCCGAAAGGTTCCGAAACAGGATTTATCGCCAATGGCGATATGATCGAAATATTGAGGATACGAAATACCACACAGTTGTATGGGCATCGTTTTGCAGATATCACATTCAGACTGATCGATTACCCTGAAGAAAAGGAGATCGATGCCCTGATCATGCTCGACACCCTCATGGCCGACACCCCTGCCCTGCCGCCGGAAGCACAAAATAAACTCCTTGAGAATGTAATGCTGGACTATGCCGACATCCCGTCCCAATCGCTGCGAATGGCCAGGATCCGCCAAAATCAATACTTCAATGCCCTCCAGGTAAAGTTCGCATATTCCCTGACCTGCCATAAAACCCAGGGCGGGCAATGGAAACATGTTTTTGTTGACCAGGGGTACCTGAAAGAAGATATGATCGACAGGGAATATCTGCGCTGGCTGTATACTTCACTTACAAGGGCTACTGAAAAAGTATACCTGGTAAACTTTATGGATCGCTTGTGGGAATGATTTCTTTTTTATCTTTGAAATATTCTTAACTAATAATACGGAACATGAAAATTAAAAATAAATTTCTACAATTATCTGTCGCTCTGCTGATACTGGCCATGATTCCAGTTTTAGCCCAGGCACAAAGTGGCCACAAATTATCGTCCAAACAAGGAAATTTCTCTATTACGTTTCCCGCCGAACCTGATTTCAGTGCTGAAGAAGTTGAAACAGCAGTTGGAAACCTGATGATGTACACATATATGTTCGAGATATCTGATGATGCTGCCTATATGGTTGCCTATATTGATTATCCGAAAGATATGGTCGAAGAATCCGATGGCGATGTGCTGCTGGAAGCTGCACTGAATGGAGCATTGGATTCCTGGGGCATCGACCTGGATAAAGTAGTACAGGAAACCACCTGGCACGGTGGATACAAGGGAATATATTGCAAGGAAAGCAATGGGAACACATATACTGCCTATGAGGTCATCCTTGTTGAAAACAGGTTGTACCAGATCGCGATCCTCCAGTATGGAAAATCAATTTCCCAAAATGTATTAAGCTCATTTTTCGAATCCTTTAAGTTAAAAGAGTAGTATGGACAATCATCAGATCAGGATCAGAAATTTCCGTTCAGGAATATTTTCAGGCCTTATTGTTTTTTTCACATTCATTTGTTACAGCCAAAGCCTTTTTGCGCAGAACCTGGTATATGAAGAAAAAAGGGGGGATGATAAGATCTATTACCATTATTGGTTTGAGGAAACCCCTGACGGGCACCATATCAAGGTTGCAAGGGTGTTTGAAGGAGATACTACCGACAAGCATTTACTGGTTACGGGGCCGGGTCATCGAACCCTTTCGTGGAGGTATACCAGGTCCGGAGAACATACTGACATATATGCCAGGCTGACCCCTGATGGTGTCCATATCAAAGGTTATCTCGACGGGGATGAAATTGATGAGCTTGAGGAACTCGATGAAGACGAACCCTGGATACAACTTTTTCCTATGAACCCCGGCATGGATAAGTTTATCTTTTCTGATGAAGATGAGATCGTTTTCTGGTCGATCGGGACAGAAAGCCCTGCCGACATGGAGATCAACAGTTTCAGTGCCGAAAAAGAGGATTCAGGCTATCACGACGAATTTGGATGTGAAGTGATCCGGATAAACTTCTCTCCTACCGGATGGAAATCCTGGTTCTGGGACGGTGATTACTTTTTCAGATTGGATGATGCTCGCGTGATGGGTTACCGGGGTGATGGCGCTCCGGGGAAACCTTCTTCCAAAACTACCCTGATAATAGAGGAATGATCATACCCTCTCAATGAGGACTACCGCATGTGCGGTAATACTTTCACCCCTGCCTTCAGGGCCCATGCCTTCGGAGGTGGTGGCTTTTATGGAGATTTTTTTGATATCCGCATTCAGGATGCCGGCAATGATGGTTCGCATTTCATCAATATATGGGCTTAGCTTCGGCTCCTCCATGATAAGTGTTGAATCGAGGTTGCCAAGTGTCCATCCATCTTCATGCATCATTTCAGATACCTTTTTCAAAAGCACCTTGCTGTCGATATCCCTGAAAGACTCATCAGTATCAGGGAAATGATGACCAATATCCCCGGAAGCCATTGCTCCCAGGAGTGCATCGCAAATAGCGTGGATCAGCACATCAGCATCAGAATGGCCGGCCAGGCCCATGATATAGGGTACCGAAATGCCGCCAAGCCATAGTTTTCTGCCAGGCACCAGCCTGTGAACATCATAACCGTGGCCGATTCGAAAGTTCATGAATTAATCCTGACCCTTAAATGCGTCGAAATCGAAAAGAAGTGAAAACCGAAGTGTGTTCTCAAGAGGATTATGCTGCTCAAGCGGGATCAGGTATGCAAAATCGAGGCCGAACACATTGTATTTCAGGCCTGCACCAAGTGTAAAAAACTTACGGTTTCCCTTGGTCTTGTCTTCGTAAAAGAAGCCACCCCTGATTGAAAAGATATTGTTATACCAATATTCGACGCCACCGGCAAAGCTGAACTCCCTCATTTCTTCAGAAAACCCACCCGGGGCATCATACCATGACTGTATCATACCCTGTACCACAGACACATTGGGATCCATCCCCTTGGCGATGAGCTTTTCACCGTCAAGGCCGGTTATAAATTGTCCTGTCGAATCATCTCTCGCGTAAATCGGGGGTGTAGGAACAAGCAGCTTGTTGATGTCAAGCGTGAAGATCATACTGTTATATTCATCTATGTTGATCTTGAGAGAAGGCCCTATCCTGAAGTTGGTAGGGATGAAATCTTTCTCGATATTCGTCTGGCTGTATGATATCTTGGTACCTATATTTGAAATATTCAATCCCCATGCAAATACCCCGTCAATGGCTCCCATTTCAATATCGTTCTGGTAATATATCGAAACATCAGCTGCAACGGAGATGCCGGCGCTTGACTCAGATCCCCCGACAAACTGTCCCTGTGTGAGGTTTGAGTATATAAACCTTGCAGCAACACCACCCGACCACTTATCTGAAAACTTTCTGGCATAGGTCCCGTCGAGTGCAAATTCGTATGGAGAATAATAATTCAGGGGATTCCCGATCTCGTCAGTAAAGAGGATCTCACCAAGCGAAAAATACCGCAGGCTCATGGCCACTGTCTGACGGTCGTCAATCTTATAATAACCTGTGAGGTATCCAAGGTAGATATCATTAACCAGTTTCCTCAGCCATGGGCTGAAGGAGAGAGAAAAACCCATTTGCTTATCGACGAATGCATACTTGGCAGGATTCCAGTGCATGGAGTTGGCATCAGGTGATGTAGAAACACCCGCATCACCCAGGGCTCCTCCCCTGGCATCCGGGGCGATCATTAAGAATGGAACAGCCGTGGTAATAGTATTCAACCTGTCTTTTCCACCCAACTGATCATAGGTTAACTGTGCTCTCAACGACATTATTCCGGCCAGGAATATCAACAAAAATAGACTACTTCGTTTCATATATTAACTTCGGATTTTTGAACGTGCAAATGTAACGATTATTTATAAACTATATTGCACACGTATATTTATAATATCTTATACTTGTTTTTCCTGTAATGAACAGATGCTAAAACAATTATAACAATTGAGATTACTTATTGTTTACCGGTAAATATCAACTTTGAGGTCTGGACAAACTGTGTGCCTTGTTCATCGAGAACGTAGAGCCGGTAGATGTATACGCCATTCCCCAGTTTGTTGCCGCCCATATCAGTACCATCCCAGCTTAAGGGAGTGATCGTAAGTCCATCAGCAGTACTGTAGCCCCTGAGAGTACGTACATGCTGGCCATTGATATTGAATATCCTGATCTCCAAATCGAAGCTGTTCCCGGGTTTATTGTGATCAAACACAAAATGGGTTATGTCATTGAAGGGGTTAGGGTAATTCATGACGCCTGTCAGCACCAGTGGCCCGTCCACGCTAACTTCAAAGTCAAGGGTCTTTTCTGTTAAATTGTTCATATTATCCCATGCCTTCAGGGTCAGCGTATGCTTTCCATCTGCCAGGTCTGTGTATGGGTAGCTGACCCAGCCCGACTGATAGGAGTCAATATCCGGATCAAAGATATCATTCAAAACTACCGTTGTCAGCGGATCATCATCAAGCGTAAGTGTTATATCCCTGCCAATGCCGTTTCCGGTATGGTTGATGCCATGTTCATCGAAAAGGTATGCAAGAAAAACAGGTTCCCTGTTGGTAAGGCCTCCCGTTACAAAGTCAGTATTGTTAAGATAAAGGCTCAATTCAGGGCCATCATGGTCAGGTGCGGCTTCGGTGTTTACACCACCTGTATATACACGATAATAACCATGAGCATCACGCAAATTAACAGTATCATATGCATAATAACTGATCTTCCCGTATCCTATGTATGTTGCCATGCTTTTCGGCATGAACATGTTGATATTGAATACACCACCTGCAACACTGGCCTTGCCATCATACAGTTTCTGGCCTATCACATAGAACGGTGCCGGCAAAGAGCTGATGTCACTGCCAAGGGTTGACATCATCACATCTTTATCAAACACTTTCGGATAGATGATCCCGTTGAAGTCTTTAATAGTATCACCATAGAAATTCCTGATAACACCCTGTATATTCACTTCAGACATGGCATTGAGAGTATCGGTATTATACCATTCAACCGTTACGCCATTTACGACAGTGGTTTCAACTATATATTCGGGATAAGCAAGCTGCATGGCCGGGTCGCCGAGCAGGACGAAGTTCTTGATGTTAGTGCTGTTATTCTGATCAGTTTTAGCCAGCCTGAGGATATCGCCGATCCTGTAATATTCACCATCAATGCGTTTGAACATAAATTTATAGACTGCTTTATTAAGCCTGAAATTCGGATCGGCCCAGGCCAGCCTTGAGGTTGTAAGCAAGCCAATGCCTCCGCCTCCCGGGTTCAGAAATACGAGTTCTCCGGCCGAAATAAGACTTGGGTCATCATAACGGCTGAACTCGCAGGTAGCAGTGATAAAAAGCGGCAAACGGTCCCGGTTTGACCATAAGCTTATCATGGGGATATCAAGGATGCCTGCCTTTGACCATCCTCCTTCTCCTCCGTGTCCGGTATAATTCACGATCAGCCCACCAAAGTCCATCATGCGGTCAATGGTATTATTCACTTCAGGGTAACGATTCCCACTCGATGCCTTCGGAAAAGCATCAACATAGATCTTTTGCCTGTTATATTCCTGATATCCCGTATCAATCATCAACTGCAGCTTTTGTGCCTGAGTGAAATGCAGGTTCTGGTCTCCGTAATCAGCAATAAAACAAATATCATTGCGCCACGATGCCAGCACATTGGGCTTCATGGTGAGGTAAGCTTCCACCTTGTCGACCATGGCATCAGCCTGCTCAACAGTATGCACCGGGAATCGCCCTATCCCAATATCGACAGACTTGCCCCAGGCATTAATACCTTCTCCGGGATCCATTAATCCGAAAAAGTCATCAGTAACAAATGAATAACCAAGTTTTAATGCTTCAAGCGATTGATAAGCAGGGACAAGATTTGTGTTGTCCGGCATCCTGTCCTTGTAATCATAAGAGGCATCGCCGAGTAAAAGCAGGTATTTTGGCTTAGAGCTTGAATCAGCTCTTTCATAAAGCATCCTGACAAAATCCCTGATGGCGGCAGGATCCTGCTTACCGGATGCAAACTCATTGTATATTTCCTGGGGTGTTACAATGAAGCCATCTATCTGATCGAGGTTACGGTGCAGGGAAAGCATTCGATGTGCCTGATCCATAAAGTCGGGGTGTGTCAGGATGATATAATCCTTTACATCATAAGCATGGAGGTTTTGGTTTTCGACCTGTTCATTGAATTCAACACTGTTAAAACCACTGCCATCAAATGCAATGAACTCCCTTATCTCATCTGCAGGAGCAAGAAATGTAAAAATATCTTCGTAAAGCTCGCCACTTTGCTTTGTAATGTTCAGTGGATCCGTCACATCCCAAACCACCAGGCCTTCAGCTGCCCCGGTTATCTTATACTCAGCCACTTCACCCGGGCCAAAACCAAGGTGGTCGCGGAACGGCATAAATGGTTCAGTAAAAATGAGCTTGCGCCTGGCATTAACAGCAATGTAATTCATCCAGCCAAGGGAAGTGGATACGGGTTTATCATAATCGACACGAATAATTACATTGTCACCTTGCAGGGGATAAAATCCCACTGTATCCGGGGTCGATGTCCAGGCATAAACTGTAGTGCCCAAAATGATCCTGGAAACGGGTGCCTTAAGCAGATGCTGCTCCCCGTAATAATAATCGAAATTACTTTCAATGGTTGAGTGAGCAGCAATATTTGTCTGCAGGCTAAGCTTATAATTTTCACTGATATTCGGAAAGTTAAAAGTATAATCGTAGCTGGTCTTCTCGCTATACTTCTCACCATACCATTCCCTTCCCGTTTTTAGTATATTAAAAGTATCATTTTCATGATAAGCATAATCAGAAAACTCGCTAACAAATACTGTTGGCGATAATCCCTGGTATTCGGCCAGGGGTACCCTCTTCCCGGGAGTATCATTTATGTTCAGGAAATAGAATGTCTGATCAGTATACGGGTTGATCTTGTGCTGGAAAATGCCAAATCCGACAAATGGCACAAAGTTCCATGTTGTGGATGATTCCCCATAGAATAAAATATAGTCTTCATCATTAAAAACTCCATCCTCTTCACCATGCACATAAATGGGATTTTCCTGAAGATCATCGATCCTGTCATCAGAATTTCTCTCAGGCACTATGCCATTGCCATTCCCGAAGATCCTGATCTTTTCCGGATCCAGGGTGGAAGGGTTTATGCCCATCTGTGAAAGGTCCTCGTATGTGATCCTGTAGATGCCTGTTGCATCAGCTGCCATGCGATACCATAATCCTGTGGCCAGCACGGAATTATCGACAAAGGAACCGGTAATTTTCATACTTGTTCCTGTTTCCCTGGCCTCAATACGCAATACACAGGAATCCAGGACAGTGATCCCGGTGGAAGCAGATCCCCTGAACGGAAGGATAAGCACCTCCGCAAAAGGCACGCCCCTCTGATAAACAATGGAAGAGATCAGTTTAAACTCATCCTCAACAATATCGATATCTGCAATTTGCTGTATGTTTTCGTATTCCAGGGTACTTACATGTTCTTCAACGATCTCTGCAGCAATGATAACATCTTGTGAAGAAAGCTGAAAACGGTAAATATATACCGGCAGTAAGCCAAAGGCATCATCAAGGCGAGCTTCAGTAAAATCCAGGACAGGCATGGCAATATCAGGATTCATGTACCGCGTTTCAACACGGTAATCCTCAATGCACACCTGAAATATTTTCTCCTGCGACCGAACATTGGTAAAGACAATAAGCAGTAACAGCAGTATTAGATTTCTTTTAATATTCACACCTGAAGTTTTAACATAGTCAAGACAAGTTCTCATTTCATAAGGTTGCCTGCAAAAATACTTTATAAATTCTTAAAGTTTCTTAACGAAGGATCACCAGTTTTTCAAGTTTTTCTGCAAATGAACCATCCTGGCTGCGCACCCTCAGCTTATAAACATACACTCCACGGCCAATCCGGTCGCCAAAATCATCCAGTCCGTCCCAATACATTGGTTCCGACCGATAGCCATTGGTAATAACAAACTCATCGAGGGTTTTGATCAAACGGCCTGATACCGTGAATATCTGCACCTGCACCTCAAGCATTGTATTAGGCTGGTTATGATCAAAGTAGAAGGCTGTGCTGGTGGTAAAAGGATTCGGATAATTCAGCACATGGTCTATGGCAAGCTCTGCAGATTCAGCCACCACGAACTCAGTGTAGGATTCCGTTGAATTGTTATGGACGTCCCAAACTTTCAGTTTAAGTGTATGGCCTCCTTCGGCCAGGGCAGAATAAGGATACCGGATCACACCACTCGTATAGCTATCAATATCAGCTTCATAATAATCATTGATGATCTGTGATTTGTTATTATCACTATCAAGAGTCGAAACAATATCATGCCCTATTCCCGTTCCGACAGTATTGATCCCACTGGAGTCACTAACAAATGCAAGCAGTACCGGGCTCTCGTCGGTGATCCCGCCAAAAGCAAAATTCTCATCATTCAAATACAATTGGATTTCAGGACCATGGCTGTCAGGCGGAACACTATTATCAAATCCACCGATAACGATTTTCTCGTAATTGCCACTAGCATCATGCTCATCGTTGTTGGCATAATAACTGATCTTTCCGTAACCATAATTGTACGCAATATCTTTAGGGACAATGAATGAAAAAGTAAATTTGCCATTTATGATATTTGCTTTTCCATTATAAAGGATAGCCATCAAAAGGTCAAACGAATAAGGATTGCTTTCGGGATCTGTAACCAGTGTTTCAACCTTCGTGGGTTTATCAAAAACCGTAGGCCTCAATACCCCATTGTAGGAGGTGAGTATATTTCCATCCAATCCGACTATGGTACCATGGACCGTAACCTTCTGAAGGGCTTTGATGGTATCGTCCTGGTTTGTAACTACAACATTATTGATCTTGATAGTATTGATTTCATACTCAGGGTATGCGAGCCTGAGAGCAGGATCGCCCAGCAAAATAAATTTCCTGTCATTATCGCTGATCCCACCGTTTTTATTTTTCGCGTAGCTGATCAAATCACCAAAGCGGGGATATTCTCCCTCTACCTGTTCAAACATCAGGTCATACATTGCGTTGTTCAACTCGAAATTCGGGGAACCATATGTCGCCCTGGCGGTAGTAAAAAGTGATATTGCACCACCATCAGGGTTCAGCAGCACCAGTTCTCCGGCCGAAACACGTGTCGGATCATCATAGCGGCTGAATTCACAGGTAGCAGTGATGAATATCGGCAGCTTGTCAAAATTCGACCAGGCATTAATATCTGATATCTCCAGGATGCGTTCATGAGCCCAGCCGGCTTCGCCACCGTGGCCTGTATAATTCATGACCATGGTGCCTTTTTCTATCCTTCGGTTGATCGCATCATTTACCAGTGGAGCACGTTGTCCGCCGGAAGTGCTGACCTGTGCATAGGCATCAACGTATATCTTATCGATGTTCAGGTTACCATAAGTTGTGTCAAGCCTTGTTGCCATTTTCTCGGCATGCCCCATATGGAGGTTGCCGTCTTCATCATCAGCAACAAAGCATACAATATTACGCCAGTTTCCGAATACTTCGGGTTCACCGCTTGAATAATGTATGATCTTATCTACCATTTCCCTGGCCGATTGTTGGGTGGATACCACCAGCCGGCCAATGCCAAGATCCAACAGGTCATAGATACTTCCTTCGCTTTCGCCAGCATCCAGAAGGCCGTAATAATCATCTGTAGCTATCGAGCTGATAATATTCATGGATCTTTTGTCTTCCCAGGTCGGGACGAAGTTTGAATTATCTTCAATCCTGTCTTTATAATCGTAGGAAGCATCGCCAAACAGCAAAAGGTAACGGCATTCGCCACCCGGAGGTGCTTCATCATACATCATTTTCATAAAATTCCTGATAGCAGTGATATCCTGTGCACCGGAGGAGAATTCATTATAAACCTTATCTACTTCCGTAAGAAAAACATTCAATCCATCGTGATCCCTGTGATGATTTGCCAGTCGGGTGGCCTCACTCATAAAGGCCGGATGGGCAACGATCAAAAGGTCGGGGATGGAGATAGAATGCAGGTTTTGATTAGGTACTTTTCCAACAAAGGAAGCACTGTAGTACGAAGTACCGTCGAAGGCAATAAACTCGCTGATGCTATCTGCCGGCAGGCGGAAAGTCATTGCAGAGCCATTGATATTTGTGTTTACCTTCCTGATATTGAACCTGTCAGTAATATCCCAAAGGGTCAGAGCCGGTGAGGCACCACTCATATTATACTCGGCTACATTACCGGTACCGGCTGATAATGGATCCCTGAAAGCCAGCTGGCCACTACCGAAATTCAGCTTCCGCCTTGCATTCAAAGCAATGTAATCCATCCATCCGATGGAGGCCGAAAAGGGCTTGCTGTAATTTACTTTAAGCAACACGTTCGAACTGCTCACAGCAAACTCTGACTCTCCTGTGGCAGTACGTGCATATTGATCTGTTGTAAAAGACACAGTCTGCACTGTAAGGGTTTCTACAAGCTCGTTTCCATTGATATAATATTTAAAATTGCTCGAAGCACTTGATCTGGCTGCAACCCTGGTCCTCATTTTTACGGGAGCGGTGAGGTCAATATCAGGAAAAGTGAATGTATATTCGACGGTGGTCTGCACTTCATAAGGCGGATATTCAAACCAGTCGCGGCCCGTCTTTACGATGTTCAGGTCATCTTTCTCAATAAATTTCCTGTCGGTGAATTTATTTACGATATGTGTATATGGCTGGGTAGTGGAAGAAACACTCTGTATCCTCTTTCCCTGGCCCAGGTCAGCGGTGATAAAGTAGTAGGAAAAGTTTGAATATAAGTTTACCTCGTGAGTAAATTGCTGTGTTCCATCATCCCAGCCCCATACATCCGGCGACTCCCCATAGAAAAGGATATAGTCACCCTGGTTGAAGCTGCCATCGTTCTCGCCTGCAACAAAGATGGCATTTTCCATCAGGTCGTCAAGCCTGGGAGCAGAACAAGGCTCCGGCAACATGCCACCGCCATTACCATAAACCCGAAGGTTCCTTGGGTCAATCGATGAGGGGCTGAGCCCCATAGACGACAGATCATCATATGTGATCAAGTGTATACCGGTAAATTGCACAGCAACCTTATACCAATTGCCGGAGGCGAGCACAGAATTTTGCTTGTATACCTGTGCAACAGCCCGTTGCGGGTAGGGCTGTTCACTGAACCGGAGGTGGATGCTGAAAGATACCAGTTTCTGATAGCTGCCACTTGCCGGATTCTTGCGCAAAGGGACGAAGGAGATAGCAGCAAACGCCTGTTTCCTTTCCATGGCGACAGCCGTGCTGATCTTCAGGTCAGATCCGATGTACTCAAATCCCTGTATGTTTTTTAGGGCCGCTTCACTAATATTTTCCCATACCTCCTCAGTGATGGAAGCTTCTATATTGATATTGGGATTTCCAACAGAGAACCTTTCTCTGAACACAGGAAGGCTGCCCGTTTCTGAATTATAGCGCGCTCCGGCAAAAGACAACTCATACACATACTTGTTATCAGTTATCCGCACCTTGGTGACCGGTGTCCAGTCGAGGCTTCTGTGCAGAGGCCCGATATCACCCAATGACATTAGCGGGATAAATAAAAAAACTACCAGTAAAAGGGAATTCACTCGAGTAAGCATATGCTAAGGTTTAACCGGATTTATGCCCGTAGGCAAAAGGATTATGTACCTGGTTTAAAAAAATACGCAGGCCATATATCCAAATTACATTTTTAAACGTTTTTGTTCAGTAAATATTGCGAAAATAAGGCTGTTCAGACAATTATTTCCCTATATGTAAAAAAAATGTTCGTATTATTGTAAATTAAATTTTGAGCATTGTTTTCAAAGAACATAATGACCAGATTTACTCATATCCTAACATTACTGATCCTGCTGGGGTTCTTTTTAAAAAGCCAGGGGCAATCACAACCCGACCCCCATTTTTCCCAGTTCTATGCAAATCAGCTTTATCTGAACCCGGCCCTTGCGGGATCAAATGTTTGCCCACGGCTGAGTATGAGTTACCGCAATCAGTGGCCTTCCCTGCCCAATAATTTCGTTTCTTACAGTGCAGCATTCGACATGTATATTCCCAAGATCTCAGGAGGTGTAGGAATATATTTTCTGGGGGATAATGCGGGAGACCTGATAAACACCAATATTATCAGCGCCATGTACTCATACAGGCTACAGATTGGCAATTGGACACACATTAATTTTGGGCTTGAAGCCAGCTATATACAAACCACTTTAAAGTGGGACAACCTTATTTTTGGCGATATGATCGACCCCAACCAGGGGGTTGTAAATCCAACGTCTGAGGTCCCTCCCGACAATAACAGCATTGCATATCCTGATTTCGATGCAGGGATCGCCTTTTCGTATAAAGGGAATATTTATGGCGGTGTGGCCGTTCATCACCTCACAGAGCCAAATAATGCATTTTACGATGCCAGTACAAGCAAGTTATACATGAAAGTCACTGTGCATGGGGGAGCCTTTATTGACCTCACAGGCAGCAGCATACGTGATGACAACTATGGTAGTTTTTCCATCTCCCCAAATTTTCTTTACATGCAACAGGATAACTTTCATCAATTAAATGTAGGTTTGTATGTTAATTACAGGCCATTTATTGTCGGAGCATGGTTCAGACATAATTTTGAAAACGTTGATGCCATCGTCCCGATGATAGGGCTGGACTGGAAAGGATTGAAGGTAGGATACAGTTATGACATCACCCTTTCCAACTTAAAAGGCACCACCGGTGGCGCACATGAAGTGTCGCTGGGGTGGCAATTTAATTGTATGGATCAAAAAAGAAGACGTATTAAGGCAATAAATTGCCCCAGGTTTTAGTTTATAAGTCACAAATTATACCAAAGAAAGAACAAAATCATGAAGTACAGCAGATTAGCCCTGGTATTCTTAACAATGATCTTCGTCGCATCATTGTCGTCCTGCAGCTTTTTCCAAAAGAAACAGCACTCCAGGACCACCAATTGGGAATACAACAATCCTGAAAATGGCGGATTTGAAGTTTCCGAAGTGAAGGAACAATTTACCGGACCCGGCCTTATCCTTATTGAAGGAGGTACTTTTGTTATGGGCTCTACACAGGAAGACCTGATGTTCGACTGGAACAACTATCCGCGTAGGGTTACCATTTCTTCTTTTTATATGGATGAAACGGAAGTCAGTAATCTGGATTATCTCGAATACCTTTACTGGTTAAAGCGTATTTTCGGTGCTGATTACCCACAGGTATTTGTCAATGCCCTTCCTGACACACTCGTTTGGCGCGACAGGCTCTCTTATAACGAGCCACTGGTAGAAACATACCTCCGCCATCCGGCATATCATCATTATCCTGTTGTTGGTGTAACATGGTTACAGGCCAACGACTACTGTTCCTGGAGGACAGACAGGGTAAATGAATGGATGCTTATCAATGAAGGTATCCTGGATCTGGACCCGGATCAGAAAAATGAAAACAACTTCAACACTGAAGCATACCTGGCCGGCCAGTACGAGGGACTGGTAAACAAGCCACTGCGTAATCTGAACCCGAACTCCACCGGCGAAAGAAATGCCAGCATTCAGGATGGTATCATCACACCCCGCTACAGGCTCCCAACAGAAGCCGAATGGGAATATGCAGCCCTGGGGCTTATAGGCAATACACTCTATGAAAGAGTTGTTGAAAGAAGAAGATATCCATGGAACGGGAATTATACCCGTACCGATGAAAAGAAATATTATGGCAGCTTCGTAGCCAACTTCAAAAGAGGCCGCGGTGACTATATGGGTGTTGCAGGCAACCTTAATGACGGTGCCGACATCCCTGCCCCGATCGGCTCATACTGGCCTAATGATTATGGCCTCTACAATATGGGTGGCAACGTGAGTGAATGGGTACTCGATATCTACAGGCCACTTTCACTCGAAGATTTTTCCGACTACAACCCATACAGGGGGAATGTCTTTGAAAATGCCGTTCGTGATCAGGACGGGTTCCTCGTCGATAAAGACAGCCTCGGCAGGATCAGATACGAAGAAGTGCCTGATGAAGACCTTGTTGGAAGAACCAACTATCGTAAAGCCGATAACAGAAACTATGACGATGGCGACCAGATGACACATCTTTCAGAAAGTGGCGACTGGCTGGCAGAACCAACTGAATCCAACCAAACCAATGGCATGTACGAATACGGAGTTACCTCATTGATCAGCGATGAGGCCCGTGTTTACAAAGGTGGTTCATGGAAAGACAGGGCTTATTACCTCAGCCCCGGCCAGCGTAGGTTTATGAACGAAAATATGGCCACAAACTTTATTGGCTTCCGCTGTGCCATGTCACGTGTAGGCAGCCCAATGCCCGGACACTAATAGTGGTACCGGATAAAATATTCAGCCCCATCCTTCGCATAAGGATGGGGTTTTTTTTATTTTTGTAGCAATGAGCGTGATCAATAAACTATACCGGCATTATAAACAGGCGAACGGAATTACCACCGACTCCCGGAATGTAGAGGCAGGTTCCATCTTCTTTGCACTGAAGGGTGAGCACTTCGACGGTAACAAATATGCTTCCGAGGCACTGGAAAAAGGTGCAAGCATTGCTGTTGTAGATGATAAAGAATATGCCACAGGCCCCGGCTGCTTCCTGGTGGAAGATGCACTGAAAACCTTGCAGGAACTGGCCACCTTTCACAGAAAAAAGCTGGATATCCGTGTCATCGGGCTGACGGGCACCAATGGAAAGACCACAAGCAAAGAATTGATCAGGCAGGTACTTTCAACAAAGTATAAGACATACGCTACAAGCGGAAACCTGAACAATCACATCGGTGTTCCCCTGACTATTCTCAGCATCGGAAATGATATAGAAATAGCAGTGGTTGAAATGGGTGCCAACCATGTAGGGGAAATCGCTCAGTTATGTCAGATAGCACAGCCTACCCACGGGCTTATCACCAATATCGGAAAGGCACACCTGGAGGGTTTTGGAAGCTATGAAGGTGTGATCAGGGCAAAATCCGAGTTGTACGATTACCTTTGGGGTTCGCAGGGAAAAGCATATGTCCATTACGATGATGAATTATTGATGAAACTTGCATCACGGCTTACGAAAGAGACTTATGGTTCCGATAACAAAGCCGATGTACATGCTTCAATAATAGCATCCTTGCCTTTCCTGGAGGTCAGATGGAATACGCAGATCATCAAAACACAGCTTTACGGTGATTATAATTTTGAGAATGTGATGGCAGCAGTATGCACAGGCAAATCTTTTGGGATTGACCCTCTTGATATTTCAGTGGCGATTGCTTCATATTTCCCTGTAAATAACAGGAGCCAGCTTGTGAAAAGCAGTTCCAATACCATAATCATGGATGCCTATAATGCCAATCCATCGAGCATGCTTGCCGCAATAAGGCATTTCCGGAGAGGAGATGCCGAAAGAAAGACATTGATACTGGGAGATATGCTGGAGCTGGGGGCAGATTCCCCGCAAGAACACCAAAGCATACTTGATGAGATACGCAATAAATTTGAAATGGTGATCCTTGTCGGGCCCGAATTCCTGGCCCTTGGAGACAAGGATTTCATTGCATTTGAAGATACCATGCAGGCAGCAGAATGGATCCGGAGCCATCCAATCAGGAACGCATATATACTTCTGAAGGGATCACGTGGCATCGCCCTGGAAAAACTGACCGATTACCTATAATTAGCAAACAAATTGAAAGAATACCGAGGCATAGGCATCATGTCCGGGACCTCTCTTGACGGTCTCGACCTTGCATATTGCGTTTTCCGGCATAAAGATAATAATTGGTCCTATGCCATAGAAAAGGCAGAAACCATTGCATACAGCCCGGCCTGGAAAGACCGCTTGCTGTACCTGCCCGAAACTGATGCAGCCACCATACAGGCCACAGATATTGATTTAGGAAAATACATCGGGAATGCGGTGCATGAATTTATTGAAAGACATGCCCTTTCAGTTGATTTTGTTGCCTCACACGGGCACACGATCTTTCATGATCCCTCCCGGAAAATAACTTTACAGATCGGCAATGGGGAGCGCATCGCAGCAATCTGCAAACTCACGGTTGTCAATGATTTCAGGAGCATGGATGTCAGTATGGGTGGACAGGGAGCACCACTGGTACCAGTTGGTGATCGCTTGCTGTTCGATGAATTTGATTATTGCCTGAACCTTGGTGGGATTGCCAATATTTCTTACGAGGATCAGGGCCGGCGTCTGGCATTCGATATTTGCCCGGTGAATATGGTATTGAATATGCTTGCCGGAAAGCTGGGTATGCCCTATGATGACAAAGGAGAAATGGCCAAAAGCGGATCAGTTGTCCAGGCCCTGCTTGATGAGTTGGAATCTCTGGCATTTTATAAGCTCCGGGGGCCGCGCTCACTGGGAAGGGAGTGGGTAGAAGAAAATGTTTTCCCCCTAATCGAAGGAGATAAGCTTCGGGATATCCCTGATCTGCTGGCTACTTTCACAGAGCATATAGCATTGCGTATTTCTGCCGTATGTTCCGAAAAGGAAAATACAATGCTGATAACCGGAGGAGGGGCATTTAATGACCATCTGACCGACAGGATAAAATATCATTTTTCCGGCAGTACCCACATACCCGGCTCCACTATTATCGAATACAAGGAAGCGATGATCTTTGCATTTCTGGGTTTACTCCGACTTGAAGGGATCAATAACGTTTTGGGTTCAGTTACCGGCTCAGCCCGGGACCATTGTGCCGGTGAAATAATTATCCCTGAAAACTAAATCGAGTATCAAGTATCGAGTATCGAATATCTTCAGGCTGTTTAGGCCAATATCTGCATCTGGAAATAATATACCGCAGCACCTGCAAGGTAACCTATCAGCGCAAGAATCGATATCTTTTTCATATACCATATGAAATCGATCTTTTCCAGGCCCATCGCGGCAACACCGGCAGCTGATCCTATGATCAGTATGCTTCCGCCAGTACCGGCACAATATGCAAGGAATTGCCAGAATTGGCCATCCTGAACAAAATCAGCCAGGTAACCAACTGCACCGGCATCGGCCAGAGGATACATTCCCATTGCTCCGGCTACCAATGGTACATTGTCAACAATAGCAGAAAGCAGGCCTATGATAATGTTGATTGCATAAATATTATGAAGATTTTCATCCAGTACCTTGGCTAACACATCCAAATGCCCCATCGACTGCAATGCCGCCACGGCAGTAAGAATACCCATGAAAAAGAAGATCGTTGGTATATCGACTTTCTTTAATATAGAAATAACAGTAAGCTTCCGTTTATCTTCTAATGGCTTGTTTCGATGCAATATTTCGGTTGTCAGCCAGATCACTCCCAGGCCAAACAACATCCCCATATATGGAGGAAGGTGTGTAACAGTTTTGAAAACAGGAACGAACAACAGGGCGGATACGCCCATTATCAGGAGCAGCTTCCTTTCAAAAGCACTTACGAATTCCCTTGTTTCCCCATTATCAAGCATCGGCCTTTGCACATCGCCTTTTACGGTAAATGTTACAATAACCAGTGGCACTACCATGGTCACCATACTTGGAAGAAAAACATACACAATAATATTGGCAGTGGTAACCTGTCCCCCGATCCAAAGCATAATAGTTGTTACGTCACCGATGGGCGACCATGCACCACCGGCATTGGCAGCCAGCACCACCATACTGGCAAAAAACCATCTCGTTTTTTTATCATCAACCAGCTTTCGTAACAGGGCAACCATTACAATCGTCGTTGTTAAATTATCAAGTGTAGCTGACATGAAGAATGTCAGGAAGCTAAGGATCCAGAGCAACTTAACCTTGTTGGTAGTTTTAATGCGATCGGTTATGATCTTGAAACCCTGGTGCTGATCGACTGTTTCAACGATAGTCATGGCACCCAGCAGGAAGAAAAGTATTGAAGCAATTTCAACGAGATGATGCTCAAGATCATGAACAACAAAATGTGAGACAGAGATTTCTGTTGCGCTTTCCCAGATCCTGTCGAACCTGACATGATCAACGGCCGGGTAAATAAACGTCATTACATCATGACTTATATCTTGCACCGCCCGCCAGGCCGGACTCAGGTCCAGCCCCAGAATGCCGGTTGAATTTACAGCATATAATCCCCAAAGGATAGTACCGGTTAACAAAGCTGAAGCAGCTTTGTCGACTTTTATCGGATGCTCCAGAGCAATCGCGGTGTACCCGAGGACAAAAATGACAACCATTAAAATAAACATAGCTTCTGTATTATAATTTATGGCAGCAAAAGTATAAATATTTTAAGACTACTAAGCATATACCTCTTATTTAGAAATGTATATAAATAACTATATTAAGAACTGTATATCAGCTAATAAAACCTCTGTGATTAAAGTCTGCCCGGCAGAATAATAAAACAGCCGATAATCAGTTTATATTAACAGCAAAGTGTTAACAAAAGTGGCGCTTTCCCCTCTTGCAGGGATGAATATCTATCTACATTTAATGCAAATTATTTTATGATGATCATGAGCTTTTTATTACAGGTACAGAATGCGGCAGGCACTGCCGATCTTGAACCAACAGAGATTTCCATCTCCATTTATGAACTCGTTCTTAAAGGGGGGTGGATCATGGCCATACTTGGCCTGTTTTCCATAATTGCCATTTACATCTTCATTGAACGGTTCTTTACTATCAATAAGGCATCGCGCGAAGACCGGCATTTCATGAATAACATCCGCGATTTTATCAAGGGTGGAAAAGTAGATTCGGCACTGGCATTATGCAAAAGCAATACGAGCCCTCTCTCCCGGATGATCGAGAAAGGGCTGATGCGGATCGGAAGGCCGCTCAACGACATCAATGCCGCCATAGAAAATGTTGGGAAGCTGGAGGTTTCCCGCCTTGAAAAGAACGTTGCCGGGCTGGCCACCATTGCGGGTGCAGCACCGATGCTCGGTTTTCTGGGAACCGTAATTGGTATGATCATTGCATTTTATGATATGTCGATGGCCGGAAACAATATTGATATCGTCCTTCTGTCGACGGGGATCTACCAGGCCATGATCACCACCGTGGGCGGGCTGATCGTTGGGATCCTGGCTTATGTATGCTACAATATCCTGGTGGCTAAAGTAGAAAAGCTGGTTTACCTGCTTGAGGCCAGGTCGACTGAGTTCATGGACCTGCTTAACGAACCGGCAAGCTAAAAACAGGCATTATGGCTATCCAAACAAGAAATAAAAGAAAAGCAGAGTTCAGCATGGCATCCATGTCGGACCTGGTATTCCTGCTATTGATATTCTTCATGCTGACCTCCACCCTGGTCGCCCCCAATGCTATCAAGCTTCTTTTGCCCAACAGCAACAGCAAGACCATGGCCAAACAAACGGTGACGATATACATTAACGACAAGTACCAGTATTTTGTCGACGAGAACAGGGTAAGTGAACTGCAGCTGCAAGGCCGTATCGACAATAAGATAGCAGGACAGATCGACGCTTCCGTTGTGCTACGGGCAGATAGAAGCGTGCCTTTGCAATATGTAGTAAATGTGATCGATGCCGTGAACAATATCAACAAGAAATATAATACCAAGCACAAGGTAATCCTGGCTACAAAGCCAAAACGATAACAATGAGCGAAAAAAATAACCGGTTTAAAGGTGTGGTGGGAACCATTGGTTTTCACTTGCTGGCATTGCTGGCTATTTTATATTTTGCTATGTCCACACCCCTGCCCCTGCCGGGAGAAGAAGGTGTTGAAGTAAACCTCGGCAGCAGCGACCAGGGCATGGGATATGTGCAGGAGCAGTCCCCTCCACCGGTACAACAGCCACCTCCGGCATTGCCGCCACCACAGACGGATCCGGAACCCGAGCCCGAAGAAGACCTGATCACCCAGGATGTTGAAGACACACCTGCCATTGAGGA
>JAGLEK010000328.1 GCA_023145125.1 Bacteroidales bacterium
GTATTTGCTGCCGATCCGCCACTGGCGAAAGAAGAGGGGAGATGCTCACATGCTTTTCTTATCATGCTTGATTTTTCTATATCCACCAATTGCATGCTTCCTTTTGGAAGGTCAAGTTTTTCGAGCAACTCATCTTCATCAATAAATACAATGATGTCTACGAGTGCATTTCCAAGGCCGATGATCTTTGTCATATTATCTGTTATAATGAAAGTTCAAATGGCAAAATTAGCATTTTGCCCGGAATAGGGTTGGCAACCTTAATAGGGCTGGCAACCCTATCTTGGAATGGAAGCAATATCCTTAAGTGCTTCGATGGCGGCATCGATATGTGCTTCGGTGTTGAAAGGGCCGATGCTGAGCCTCACGGTACCATGCATGTCGATGGTTCCAATGCCTTCATGTACCAGCGGAGCGCATTGAAGCCCGGTACGGCAGGCAATGTTATAATCTACATCGAGCAGGGTCCCCACATCACCTGAATCGAATTTATCAATGTTCATGCTCAGCACTGCATTTCTGTTTGCCGGGTCTTCAGCACAGTAGAGTGTAATATTTTCGATATTCCGGATGCCGGCTTTAAGCTTTTTCCAAAGTTCCATTTCCTGTGCATGCAGCTTTTCAATGCCATGCTCCAACACCCACTGAGTTCCTGCGTAGAGGCCTGCCACCCCAACGGTGTTAAGGGTTCCGCATTCCATCCTGTAGGGAAATTCTGTCAGGTGGGTTTTTTGTGCAGAGCGAACACCTGTTCCTCCAAACCGGGTCCCTTTCACTGGCAGGCTTTCCACAACATAGGAGCCCCCGATACCGGTTGGCCCCAACAGGCATTTATGGCCTGTAAAGACAAGGGCATCAATGCCCATTGCTTTCATGTCAATGGGGATGGCGCCGGCACTCTGGCTGGCATCTACAACAAAATATACTCCGGCTTCTTTACAGATCTTACCCATTGCTGTTACATTCTGCACGGTGCCGATCACATTGGAACTGTGATTCACTATCACCATTTTGGTGTTTTTCTTAATGGCCTTTTTTATGTCATCAGGATCAACATAACCATGCTTATCAAAGGGTACATGGGTTACTTCAGCAATACCGTTCAATTGTAGATGATGCAAAGGGCGAAGCACCGAATTATGCTCCAGCATGGTAGTAACAACATGGTCGCCTTTTTCGGCAAGGCCCATGATGATCATATTCAGGGAGTCGCTGGCATTATAACTGAATGTCAGCCTGTTTGGGTCGTCTCCGTTAAAAACGCCTGCCAGTGTTTTACGGGCATTTTGTACGATCTCTTCGGTTTCAATGGCAGCATCAAAGCCTGATCGTCCCGGGCTTACACCATGTGTACGGTAAAAACTGTCCATGAACTCATATACCGCTTCAGGTTTTGGGAATGAAGTGGCTGAATTGTCGAGATAAATTAAATTGCTCATAATATTTTAATTCTCTTTGATTGATTCTTTTTCGTTGTTAAGGACGATGGCATCGGCAACGATCTCTGCCAGGGTTTTGATCTTCACATTTAACTTATAGGCGGCATTGGTCTGTATAAGCTGGTCGACACAATTATGGCAGGGTGTTGCCACCACCACTGCACCGGTATTTTTTATCTGCTCGGCTTTGAGCCCGGCGATGCCCATGCGTCTTTCATTATACTCACTCATCGACAGTTGTCCGCCACCACCACCGCAACAGAGGTTGTCTGTCCCGTGCGGGGCCATCTCAACAAAATTTTTCACACATTTTCTGAGTATGTATCGTTGTTCCTCATAGATGCCTCCGCTGCGGGCCAGGTTACAGGGGTCATGCAGGGTGACAGTTTCCAGGTTCTTTTCCGGGTCAACCTCGATCCTGCCATCACGAATATATTCTGCCAGCAGTTCAACCGACGTAGACACATCAAAATCTAATTTCTTTTCAAGGTAATTGGGTGCTTCCCAGCGGAATGCCCTGGAGCCGTGGCCGCATTCGGCAAGGATGCAACGTTTGGCGTCGAGGCTTTTCATCTCATCTTCCATCCTCTTAGCAATGACCCTGCCTTCTTCGAGGTTTCCGGAAAAGTATGCATAATTGGTCACGTCGTACATCTTTGTGGAGATGGTCCAGCTTTCGTTTGCAGCATAAAATACTTTTGCCATGGCTGAGATCGACAGGGGGAAGAATTTCGGTTCCCTGGGGTTTAATGTGTAGAAGATCTCCTTATCCTTCTCATCTACAGGGATGCTTGCGTTGTTGTCGTCAAGCTCAAACTGAAGGTCTTCTTCAAGCCATTTCAGGGTGTCAATGAACTCCTGAGTAGGTATGCCCATATTGTTCCCGGTGGAGATGGCCGTATCAACAGTCTTCTGTAATGTTTCGGGAACATAGCCCATTTCAGCAAGCATGGCACGGCCGGTCCTGATAAGGAATTCTATGTCTACGCCAACGGAGCAATGCTTATTGCAGCGGCCACACATGGTACAGCTGCCGTAGAGCAGGTCAACCATATCTTTGATGGTTGCCTCATCGAGTTTTTTAGCATTTGTGAGCCAGGGTGCGATCTTTCCCTGGAAGGTATTATACCTGCGGTAAACGGAAGAAACAATGTCGACCTTTTTTGCAGGTACATAGTGTTCGTCGGGGTTCAGGTTGTAGTATACGCAACTTTCGGCACAGAGCCCGCAATGCACACAGGCGTTGACATGGGTCAGCAACTTGCTTCCGACATCCCGTTTCAGCACTTCAAGGCCTTTTCTTATTTTTTCATCAGTGAGCTGCTCCATATCTTATTTTTTGATGGGTTTTGGGGGCCATACGCCTCTCCATCCATAAAAATATCCGAGATGATAGCGTGCTGCAAAAAAGTATATCGCATGCTTAAGCTTTCCCAGGGGGAAATACAGCAACAGAAGAGAAGTTATGATGAAATATGCAGGAATAGCTTTAATATCTATCATTGCCAGTGCAGTGAGCAATTGAAAGGCAGTTACCAGGATATTGGAAATATAATCATCAGCATTTGACAATGTGCGAAGCTCATGCTTTGTTATGCGTTTTACGAGGACACCGATACCGCTCAATACAGCTGCAAGCAGAATT
>JAGLEK010000329.1 GCA_023145125.1 Bacteroidales bacterium
AAGCATCGCCGTGATGATGAAATAAACGGTATGTTACCTGTTTAGAGCTGGTATTATATGGCCAGTTCGACTCGTAAAGGAAATGTTTCCCTCCCGCATTTCCAAATGCCGGCATTACATAGGATACCGGGAACTGAGTAGATTCATTGGGCATGAAATCAGGAAACAGATTGTCGTAAAGGCCCCAAACATAGGTGTCGTTAACAAATGAATATGAAACCTCCGTTGCAGCTATCAGGCCTAAAGCCCCTGAATTATCCCCATTGTAAGAATAGCGGTGAAATTTTTCAGCGAAACTTTCATTAGAAAGATGAAAAGCTCCTGTCTGGCAGTTAATTGAAAATATAAATGGCAGCTGATTGTTTACATTCGACAATGAACTGATATGGCTGGTAGTAAATGCGGGCTCTCCCCAGCCGGAGTAACCGCCATGGTCCCTGTGCTGGAGAAGGAATGACCCGGCATTGATCGCATTGACCACATCTGTTGCTGTTCCGCCGTCCCAGCCTCCCAATTCAGCCGGTGTGGCAGGAATATACCCCAGCCCGCTGGGACCAAAATAATTTACAACGGTTGAGGTATTTGTCGCTGTTGACCAGGTTGATCCGGGAGTTCCTGAATATATCTCATTGATCCTGACGGGTTCTTTGCCTTGTACTTCCCTGAAGTAACCACCCACGGTTTCTGAGCAGATCTGGAACCAACGTTCAGTTTGCCAGCCCAACGCAGTGATAGGATGAAGATAGAAATTCGGATCCGTTGGAGGATTGGTCTCATAATCAATGAACTTGGTGACCATTATGTCAAGTTCTGCAGCATTTCTTGCGGTGATACGGGCGAGGATGATATCCGGCAGGTCATCACCGTTTACATCGGCGTATTTATTGTCGGAGGCATAGTCCGGGAAATTGGCAGGGTGATCGTATAAAGGTGCAATGACTCCATCGGTACCAGTACTGTAATCACCGAGCAGGAGAACTGCACTGGGAGGTGTGTTCCAGCTATTGTAAGCATTATCAATATAATTCTCAATGGCTGTAACAGTGTTGCCCCCAATTTCAGTGGTTGTGACAACGCCTGTTTTGATCCCCTGCTTCATCCTGAAATCTTTTATGGTATTGGCCCATGTAGTAAAATCAGTGAGGTCGGGGGTGATGATGATATATTCATATTCTTCAACGTCAGTGTTACTGAGTTGTGAAGCATAATCAATTTTTGGGAGGGATCGGGCATTAAGCATGGAAGAATGCAAAATCGGATCCCACCAACGGCTGCGCAGGCGTTCTTCACCGAACTGGCCGTTACCACCAATAAAGCTTATCTCAATCAATAAGTCGCGATAGACAATAAGTTCTTTTGTAACCGGATTGTACTGAAAAGGGGTTATCCCGAGCATAACGGCATCCACACCCCTGATATTAAGTTTTTCAGATAATTGGATTGGCTCCAGAGGGTAATACTGGTTAGCCGAATAGATTTTCTGATCCTGCTCATATTTTTGAGGTGTAGGATCTGAATCAATTGGAATATTCGGTGCTGGTGCGATTTCCACATTCTCTATCACTTCTTTTCTTAAAGCTGTTATATTCAATACTGCTTCTGCACCTTGCGGAATGGCAATATACCTTCCATTGCCCGGAAGGTCGGGAGCACCTTCATCATTTGGCAGAAAAACACCGGGTATCTTTATTGATTTGGAAACGATCCCATCAATATTTATATCCACCATAGTAAAGTCTGTAAGTGAATAATTGATAGTAACACCGGAAGAAGATTCCTCCTGGATGCTGAACCCCTGTTGGCTCCAACTGTCAAGGTAAGAGACCGTTTGTCCTGTTAATGATTGCCCCAGCATGATAATGAATGCCAGCAGCAAAATGCAAGTACTTTGTTTTTTCATAATGATTGATTTGGTATCAGGTTTTTATTTGAATATTTCGGATATCTTTCAGGTTTTTTCGCATAGAACACCCTAAATATATGGAATTTTATTTCCAGGTAGTATTTGTGCAGGCCTTAATTACACGTACCAGCGAGGGATATTTTTAGGGTATAAGTAATATGTTATCGTTTATAAACGATATATCCCTGTGCTTGATATTGCATGAATTTGGTATTTCATGCGATTTGGCGGAGGCATGTGGAGTATACCCACCAGTTTGTCTTCCTGGTTTATTCAATGCCAGGTTTTCCTTTGATTTTTGTTGCGATGCAGGGGTTTGGCGTGATGGTTTCATGCTTTGAGAGTTAGTTAATAAAATAATAACCCAGAACATCGGTCATCCATCCGGGAGGTATCGTAAATTTATTTTGCCATAGGTCATAAATAATACACGAATGTTATTATTTACCCTTATTTACGAAAAGAAAATAACTGTTCCAAGGTAAATTGTTACAATAGTGATCCAAATATCGGCCACTTTTTAAATATGATACGTATGTAAAAAAAGCAATGTTACAGGTCAGAGGGGACCTCCGTATAAATTTTTTAATGATATTTGTGTACATTTATCATGAAAATATTAATGTCGGTTTGATTAAAAATTAATTCTTCAACAAGGTTTAAAGATTATGATAGAAAACAAAATACTCATACCCGTCGATTTTACCACAGCGGCAGATAAAGCCGTTGAATTTGGTATATTTCTTGCTAAAAGCAGTCATTTCAACATCAGCCTGCTACATGTATTTGAAGATGATGGCCCGTCGTTGGATGCCTGCGAGAACAAGCTTCGCGAAATGGCTGAAAAGATTAATGTCACTGAGGATATTTTTTGTGATTATCACTGTGAAAAAGGCAACATTTTCACGCTAATTCCTGATATTGCATCTAAAAGTGCCTTTCGCATGATGGTGATCGCTACGCATGGGCGGAAAGGTTTACGGCAGAAATTCTTTGGGCCGGATATACTGAAGTTATTAAAGCAGATCCCCATCCCTTCACTGGTTGTGCAGGAGAACTCGATCGTTCCGGAGGATGGATTCAAGTCTGTTATCTTTCCTGTTGGTGGTCATGATGAATATGATAAAAAAGTAGAAGCCATGGTATTTATGGCCGGGCTCTTTGATCCGGAAATACATTTGTATTCCATCAGCAAGCCGGGTTTTGAACAAACTGCAAAGCTCCGGGATAATATCTCACTGGCAGAAGCAAGATTCGCTAAAAAGGGGATCAGGTATAAAAGAGTTGCTGAAGATCAAAGTGTTTTTTCAGTCGGGTTCGCAAAACAGACCCTGCTGTACGCAGATAAGAGCGGTGCTGATCTGATTACCGTTATGGCAAATCCCACACGTGAAAATTATTATTTTGCCGATTCAGATAAGGAAGCTCTTCTTACTAACGATACGGGCATTCCAGTACTATGTGTCAGCAATGCTGAAGTTGAAATATAATGGTACCAAAGATCCTTGTTAAAGATTAAGCTACTCTCTGATTATTTTCACATTGTAAACAATGCCACTGGAATCTATTAGTTGTATGAAATAAATCCCGGGTGTATAAGACCCAAGATCAAAGTAATGATCTCTAACTCCTTTCTCGATATTCCCCTTTTCGCTGATCTGCCCTGAGGTATTATAAATATTGTATATAAAAGAGGCATCAGCAGGCAGTGAAAGGCAAACCATTCCACTGCTTGGAACAGGAAAAGCCTTGATTTCCTGCCGCGAATAGTCAGTGGAGGTGCCATAAGTAAGATCGGTACAACCTACCATACTGAATTCTGCTGCAGAAGCCCATGCATTCCCATTTACTTCTGACAGCGCGAGTACACGAAAGTACTTACCGATAATACCTTCAGGAAAGCTGATACTCTGTGGTGATGATGTGTTTTCCCATGTGCCGGTGCTTACTGCTTCACCCCAGTTAAATTGATCTTCACTTACGTAGAGTTCATAGTCTTTGATTCTTCCATTGACACCGTCCTGTCGCGTCAGGTAAGTAAAGCTGAAGATTCTGTATGTTTCACCCAGATCGACCTGTATCTCGTGCGGGTAAGGATCACTTCCTGTGCTCCACCGGGTATGCCAGATGGTTTCAGGGTCATTATCAAAACTCATGATAGCTAAACCGGGATAATTGATCTCTTCGCTGTCGACATACAGCAATTCCCAAATTTCCCTGGGGAGTTCTGCCGGATTGCTGCAATCTTCTATCGATGGACAGGTAGTGGTTGTGATCATATCCGGGATGGTTTTGCTATAAGTATCGCCGTTTTTTTCAACGCTTAAGGTAACGGTGTATGTCCCCGGATTACCCAGCACCACCCTGGGGTTTCTCATATTAGCATTTTCAATGTATACCGGTTCAGGTGTGATGTCCCATGTCCAGGTGACACCATCATGGTTCAGGATGCTATGATCCTCGAAATACAGCGTGTCCATCATACAATTAAAATGAGGCCGCTCTACCCAGGGGTTGATGATGGGTTCGAATTCCGGCTCCTTCAATGTAGATTCCCAGATCCCAGCATTACCTGCAACCCTTATCTTTCCATCTCTGAAAAAGGGCATTGCAAGGTTCACCGACATCCCGGCAGGATAATCGGTATCGAAAGTAGCCCAGTCATCCATCCCTTCGGTGCGGTAAAAAACGCCGGCTACTGATCCGCCCCGGGAAGTTGTAAATAAGTATATGATCTCAGACTGATCGTCAGAAGGTTGTACACAAATGCATTTAGTATATTCAGAAAGCGTGCCGGTCCAGTCTTCCCAGCTGTCGCCGCCATCTTCAGAGCGGAATATCTTGCCGATATCGGCCGACCAGGTGCCATTCTGCAAACAGGCGTAAACAAGATTTTCATCATAGGGTGAGATGGCAAAGAATAATTTTCCTTTCCAGTAATTTGTTCCGTATGGACTACTGCACAAGGCGGGTTTTAGTGTCCAGCTAAGGCCTCCGTCTTCACTTTTATATAATCCTTTATTGATCACATCTGCATAAAAAACAAGTGGATTGCTATAGCTGATCTGCAGGTATCGTACTTTTTCAGGGAAAGAATACAAAAGCTCATATGTTATCCCCATATCGGTACTCTTCCAGAATCCGGTACCCTCTCCGAGATAAAAGGTGCCATAATAGTTAGGATGTGTTACAAGGTTTCCTCGCCTGCCGCCATATTCATCCATATTGGGATATTTGCTGAAGATAAAGCGGCCTTCAGGAGCAGCTTCTGCCGTTGGAGGAAGGATCCATCCATTGCCGAGGTCATTGAAGGCGACATGCCGGCTTCTGCCCTGAACCACCCATCCGGTTGGCGATTCGGCCCCGCCCATGCGCAATGCTTTGGGTTGGTAAAAATCGGCAATAGCTGTATTTCCGTTATGGTAGCGTCCTCCAACCACAATATCTTCGTTCCAGCCCTGGTCAAAACCCCACATATCAGAACCAATCAGCCCATTGGTGCGAACATGGTAATTCGATTGCAATAAAAAGTTATCTGTTGTGAAATTCATTCCCCCGTCGGTCGAAACCCACGTATTTCCGTCAGGGAGCATTTTTATATCCTGAATATCCGGATGAATACTGAAATTGCCATAATAACCTCCGACAGCAGAGAATGTGCTGCCTCCGTTTACTGATTTGAAAAGTGTTGTGGTACCTACCAGGATGATATTTGGATCAAGAGGAGATACATCCAGCACAAGGTCGAAATAGCCCTGTCCGTTGTTCATTCCAAAAGCGGATGTTTGTCCGGTGGCAAGAAGATCCCATGACCAGTTACCGTTATCAAGGTTGCCCGTGTAGAGGTAAGGGGTGTTATCGGAGCTCAGCATAATAACGAATAGCATATCAGGAATGGCAGGACTTACAGCCAGCAAGCCACCGCTTGATTCGATTACGGATGAAGGAAATGAAGGCTCAAGGCTGAAGCTCTGGCCCCCGTCGCTTGAAACGGCAAGTGCAAAATTGCTCCCACTTTTAGTCAGTGCATAAACAATGTTATGATCATCGGGTTTGATATCCACATCCCAGGAGGTGCCGGCCCATTTTTCCGTCCAGGTATTTCCACCATCCGTGCTGAGGTGGACTCCGTTTGATGAAGAGGAAAATATTTTTTGGGGATTATCATCATCAATTTTAAGCCTGTTTGCATAAAACTGTTCTCCGCTTTGTAAAAGGGGAAGCCAGATCAATCCGCCATCAAGGCTTCTGTGTACCTGGTTTCCTGCCGATACATAAACAATATCAGGGTTTCCGGGGTGAATGGCAACGGCAGTAACACCTCCCCCAAATGGATATTCCGGCGACAGTAATTGCCATTGAACTCCGGCATCAGAGGTCTTATTGACATATCCGGTTTCTGTTCCGCAGTATAAAATGTTATTATCAGAAACAGCTACATCAAATGAATATACATTAACCTGCCAGGGGCAAGACAGAGGATCGTTTGCCGAACCCGATTCATTAAGCCAGAATGTTTCTTTTGGCCCGAGGAAAGACCAGCTTGCCTCATCTCTTGCAATAGTTGTGTTTCTAGCATCCATCCGGGCCTCATTCAAATTTTTATAATAAGCAGGGAGATCAGGAAGAAGGATGTTTCCGTTAGGCTGGGCATAGGGGCCAACAGCCCGGCTCCAGAGTTTGAAATAGCGGGTCAAAGGATCTTTAATATTACCATACTCCTGAATATAGGATTCATATTTATCGGCAACATCTTCAAAATTGACAGGATATTCATAAAGCATTTTCCCCCAATCGGGATAATTTTGATCAAAGGCCGGCTTGTACGCCCGGATAAGGCCGGGGAAATAATCATATGGAGTATACATGCTTTGAGCTGATATTCCTAAGCATATGATGGTCAGGATGATGGTGCTTAAAGATCTGTAAATTATTTTATTCATGAAGCGTGTTTTAGAATTATGATCCAAAAGTAATTTATTTACCTGAGGTGGTAAGTTAGTTGAGGGGCATTTCCTTTGAACATGGCGTGTTCATTATATCGTATAATAGCTCTTTCAGTGCTTTAATTCTCATTTTATTTAAGCACAATTGCCCGATTTCTGACTGCCTGCCATATCGATTTATCAATGTGGGTGATTTAATGGGGTATATTCAGCTCTGACACCCGGTATAGTGTAATTTCCTGGCATAGAGCATATTTAACTTAAATTCACATTATACATTATTTAGTTACAAAACATTTTATCATTTAACATGTGGCCAACCTCACACTAAAAGGTATATACGTACACACTTGTAGTTGCAAAGCGATACTATCTGAGGTATACAACTACACTGTAATTTATAATATACTCCACTTCAATTTCCTTCTACGGCATATTCACATCAGTTATATTTGTTAAATATTTAACAGTAGGAATTTAACAACTAAATTATTCAATCATGACAACAGACGAATTAGTAAAAATTGATGTTGACAAAGTAGTTGATGCAAGGGGTACAGCATGCCCGGGTCCGTTACTGGCTGCAAAAAAAGCTATTGGAGAGTTACAATCAGGTGAAGTAATGGAAATACTGTCAGCTGATGAAGGAACCAGGAGGGATGTCCCGAAATGGGCAAATAAAAAGGGTCATGAATATCTTGGCACAGTGGAAGATTCCGGGTATTTTAAAATTTATTTAAAGAAGGCTTAAGGAAAACGGATGGGTGTTTGGTGATTAATAATTACTGAACTACATATTATAGTAGGCTTTAGATCAAATCTACATTTAGTATTGAGTTAAGCATTTAAATGTTACGATAATGGAAAAAAAAGCTCCTAAAATTTTGGTTTTTTCTACAGAAAAAATTTCTGATCCGGCAATTGACCTTGCCGGCTTACTGAAATTGCATTATCCACCTATTGTTTTCACAATGGAAGTCCCTTGTTCCAGCGCAGTAAAATCAAAGTGGATCCTGCATGCATTTGATCAAGGCTTTGATGGCGTTTTTATTGCGGCCGACGGAACAGATTGCGCTTATGATGAATCATGTACTGAAAAAACAGGGCAAATAATTTCACAAACGCATGAATTGATGAAAGAAAAGGGGATACTGCCTGAAAAATTAAAAATGGCAGCAATCTGTTCGGTCTGCGCCGAATCTTTTGTTAAGCAAATGAATGTTTTTGCAGATCAATTATCTGAACAATAAAAATTTATTGATGTGGAGCAACAAAACGAATTATCCTTTGATACACTTGTAATAGGTGGAGGAATAGCCGGGTCCGAAGCAGCTATTAACCTGGCCAATTTGGATTATAAGGTCATCCTTGTTGAAAAAGACCTCTCGCTAGGCGGGAAAATGATACATTTAAGCAAGGTATTTCCTACCCTTGATTGCTCTGCTTGTATCACAACCCCTAAGGTATCCGAAACTATCAGGCATCCGAATATTACAATCTATACTTATAGTGAAGTTAAAAACATTGTAAAAGTTTCAGATAAAAAATTTACTGCAACACTCGTCAAAAAGCCAAGGTACGTTAATGAAGAACTGTGTACCGGATGCCAGGAATGTGAAGACAAGTGTCCTGTTGTGGTTAAAGACCAGTATCAATATGATCTGGTTGGACGGAAAGCTGTGTATGTTCCTTTTAGTATTGCCAATCCACGGGTTGTCAATATCGATATCGAGAATTGCATTCTTTGCGGATTATGTGAGAAAGTATGTCCGGTCGATGCCATTGATTTCACACAGGAAGCTGTGGAAATTCCTTTAACCGTGAAATCGGTCATTATTGCTACAGGTTTTGAGCTTTTTGACCCTACCCAGATAGTGAGATATGGATTCGGTAAATTTAAGAATGTTGTTACCGCTATGCAGATGGAAAGGCAACTGGTACCAACAAGGCCATATAATTCAGTGTTAAGGCCGAAAGATGGCAAAATGCCTGATAATATAGCATATATA
>JAGLEK010000033.1 GCA_023145125.1 Bacteroidales bacterium
GATATATTACCGCTCCCGGAACAGGCCGCCGCACCAAGCGGGCCCGAGACTGTTGATACGGACGAAACTCCTACAACAGTATATGCTACTACGGGTGCAGCCAATGCAGATACATATGGCTGGGCAATCACTCCTGCTGATGCATACACAGATATCAGTGTCGATGGCATGGAGTGTACCGTTACCTGGGCATATCCATACACAGGCCCGGCAAACATCAGTGTTAAGGGTATGAATGATTGTGGTGAAGGAAGCTTCTCAAGCGAACTCAATGTAACGCTTGAAAACTCCTTTGGAATCGATGAGCTTGCCCGGGCACTCGGCCTTGCCGTTTATCCTAACCCGAACAAAGGAAGCTTTACCCTCGAACTGGCAACCACACAGGTTGATAAGGTAAATGTCCGCATTGTAAATGCAGTCGGTCATCTTGTTTATGAAAAACAAGACATGCAGGTGAACAGCCACTTCAGCACCAACATTGATATTTCAGGAGAAGCCGAAGGCATCTACCTGATGGTTGTTGAAAGCGACCTTGGCGTTCATACCGGCAGGATCGTTATTCAGAAATAGAATACATATTATCCAGCTTAATATTAAAAGAGCCTTCTCCCGGAAGGCTCTTTTTTTGAATACGTATGTATTTGCTTTGAATTTAAGCTTTGCTCTGAGGAATATTTTCGTATTTTTGCTTTGAGTATAAGATTTATTCATTAAAATTATATTGATATGAAAAAGCTAAGTTTACTATTAGTTGCAGTCTTCCTGGTTTTTGCAACTGCCAGAAGCCAGGAACTTGTTTTTGGAAAAGGTAATTCCGCAATCAATCTTGGTATTGGTTTCGGAAGCACTATTCTTCACGGAGTTGGTTATAAAATGGGATTCCCATCCATTTCTGTCACCTATGAATATGGAATTGTTGAAATCCCAATGGGAAGCAAACTCACAGGTGTAGTGAGTGCCGGTGGTTTGTTAGGATACGGCGGAGCCAAATATGAGTATTCTTTATGGGATAACGTGTCCTACAATTACAACTACTTTATGTTTGCAGCTCGTGGTAATTATCACTTTATCTTCCATGACAAGTTCGATCCTTATGCAGGTGTTCTTATTGGTTATTATTTACTTAATGGAAAATGGAAAGGAGATGGAACATACCATGATAATTGGACTGCTAATTCTGGGGCTTTCAGGGCAGGAGTTTATGTCGGTGCACGCTGGTTCTTCACTCCTGCAATTGCGGTATTTTCAGAGCTGGGATATGGCATGTCTTATTTCACTATTGGTGGCACCTTCAAGTTCTGATATTCATAACATTAAAAATATTTTTCATCCTAAAACCTCCGGTGGGCTTTCCTTCGGAGGTTTCTTTTATTACCTTTGTAAAGGATAAATTGCTTATCCTTAATTGTTTGGAAAAATTCTAAATAGCATAATCATAGCTTGTTTTTATGAGGCTATGCCTGTTGTGTATCAAGATTATATATATCTTCAACGCCGTTTATAAAACAAAACTATAATCTCCAAAAAATAATCCTATGAAAAGACTAAATTATTTTCTTGTCATTCTGGCACTTCTGATCGCACAGGGTGCATTTGCACAAAATAACTGGATCTCCTTTGACGGGGCTGATCCTCAGTTCCCGGCAGTTGTTGTCGAGGAACAGGATATGAGTGGAATAACACTGAGTATAAGCATCCCGGGTATGTATTCGGAAGAAGTCATACATAACGGGATCACGTATCAACGCCTGACTTTCGAAGCCTGGCAAACTTTGCATGAGGTGGGTATGCCTGAGCTTCCCGTCATAAGCGAGATCATTGCACTCCCGGCCGACAGGCTTGTGAAAGTTAAAGTGCTGGAAACCGAATCTGTCATGCTCGATAATATGATGGTCTACCCTGCACAAACACCATCCAAAGATATTTCAAACGGAGAGTATACCGGTTTCGATATCAATGAAGCCTTCTACTCACAGGATATAACTTTCCCGGAAATAATGTCCAACACCAATAAACCTGGTATCTGGAGAGATGTTAAGGTCGCCGGGCTGCATATTTGCCCCTTCCAGTACAAGGCTGCCAGCAGGCAACTGGAAGTGATAACACATATGCGCCTGAGGGTCGATTTCTATGGAACAGATACTGAAGTTGTCCTGAACAGGGATAAGAATATCTCGCAGTATTTTTACAATATGTATAATGCAAAGATCCTCAATTTTGAGGCTATGGGTTATACCACAGAAATCACCAGGGCCGACGACGATATTAAATATCTGATCATTACCAATACCAATCCTCTTACTACACTGGAGCCTTTTATCGACTGGAAAAACAGGCAGGGATTCAGGGTGGAAGTTAAGACAATGGAATCAGGCTTTGACTCACCACAGGATTTTAAGGACTATATAACACAATTGTATACCAGCGATAACCTGGAATACGTGCTGATGGTAGGGGATGCTTATCCCAGCGGTGGCAACAACGGGGGACCGGATGATGTACCTATGTACTGGTGGGCGCCTTCGGGTGGAGATCCAACCTATTCTGACACCTGGTATGTATGCCTCGATGGAGGTGATGATCATTATGCCGATCTTGCTATAGGCCGTTTTACCTATGACAATCTCTCGGACCTGGAGCTGCAACTCCAGAAAACCTTAGATCATTACCAGGCACCCGATGTCTCTTCAAACTGGGCTGAGAATACCTTGCTGGTTGCCCATAAGGAAAACTATCCGTCGAAATACACACAGTGTAAAAATGAAATTGAAGGTTATAACTATGCTCTGCAAACTCCAATTTTTACGGAATGTTATGGCGGTGCCGGAGCTGGCAACAATGATATCATTGACTTCGTAAACACAACCTCCTGCGGGATCTTTAATTATCGCGGGCACGGCAGTGCAACTGAATTCTGGCAATGGGGTGCTCAAGGTTCTTTTACCAATACACATATCCAGCAGTTAACCAATACTGATAGGTTATTTGTTCTTTTTGATGTTTGCTGTGACAATATGGATATCGTAGCCCACGCCGGCGACTGTCTTTGCGAATCATTTATGAAGTCGCCTGTTGCTGCCGTTGCCATCAATGGAGCCATCATTCCTTCTTATACTGTTCCTAATCATGATTACGATAAGGAAATGTATAAAGCAGTATTTCATGAGGGAATATACAATATCGGTTATGTCACCAATTTTGCCAATCTTACAGTACTGAATGTACATGGCAGCATCGGAAAGTCAAATGTCAGGACTTACCTCTGGCTTGGCGACGCCTCCCTGGAACCATGGACACTGCAACCTGCCGAATTGGAAGTAACTCATATGCCAACTTTATTTATAGGTTTTACCGAATTCACTGTAAATGTTGAAAGCGGTGGCAGTCCGGTAGAAGGAGCCAGGGTTTGTATTACTAATGAAGATCTTTCGCTATATGCCATAGGGTTCACAGATGCTTCTGGAGAAGTTATCATTGACTTCGGCGGGCCGGTGCAGAATCCCGGAACAGCTACCATTGTAGTTTCTTCACACAACTATGTTCCTTATATCACTGATATCCCTATAATTCCACAGCAAGGCTCATATTTGATGCTTGAAAATGTCGTAGTTGACGATAAGGCAGGTAATAACAATGGCCAGGCTGATTTTATGGAGTTTATTTGCCTTGATGTAAGCCTTGAAAATATAGGTATTGAAATAGCGGAAAATGCTACCGCTACGATCTCAACAACTGATGTATATATCACCATTGTCGATGCTGAGGGTGGCTGGGGTGATATTCCCGGCAATTCTATTGGAACGGCAGACAGTGCTTTTTCAATACAGGTAGCTGATGATGTACCGGATGGACATATTGCACTTGTGGAAATGGAGATAATGGATGATACCGATGGCCAATGGTTTGCTGAATTCGAACTGCTGCTGGGATCACCAATCATCAATATCGTTGAAGTGATGATTGATGATGCAGCCGGTGGAAATGACAATGGCAGGCTCGATCCGGGTGAAACAGTGACTGTAAAGGTTAAAAATAATAACCTGGGGCATTGCCCGGCAGAAAATACTATTGCCACACTTGTATCCGGCAGTCCATATCTTACATTCCTTAATGATTATGATTCACTTGGAACCCTTGGGCTCCTTGGTTTCCAGTGGGCCGAATTCGAGATTGAAGTCGAAGCCAATGCTCCGGATGGCATATATTATGCCGATTTCAGTTATGAACTCGCATCTGTTCCTTTTAGTGAAACCCTGGACTTTTCAAGGAAGATCGGAATCATAGTCGAAGACTGGGAAACAAACAGTTTCGATTCTTTCGAATGGCAACAGGGAGGGGATCATAACTGGAATACTTCCGCTATTTACCCCTTTGAAGGTGATTACCATGCAAAAAGCGGAAATATTAGTGATAATCAGACTTCACAGCTTTACCTCAGTACAGAGGTGATGATCGCAGATACTATATATTTCTACCTGAAAACTTCCTCAGAAGTTTCTGATAAACTAAAATTCTATGTCGATAACAGCCTGAAAGATGAATGGTCGGGTATTGGCAATGGATGGATACTCGCCAAATATTACGTTGGCGAAGGAGTACACACTTTTAAGTGGATTTACGAGAAAAATGCAGTTATTTCGTCAGGAGACGATTGTGCATGGATCGATTTCATTGAATTCCCTCCATTGATGACCCTTACAGCCTTCGCCGGCTTTGATGCAATGATCTGTGAAGGCGAAGACTTCCAGTGCGACGGACAGGCTACTGCTTATGAAACAGTGCTCTGGAGCACCTCAGGAACAGGGGTATTTGATGATGCAACTTTACTGGATCCCATCTACACTCCAAGCACAGATGACCTGAACAGTGGCTGGGTGACACTAAGCCTGGAAGCTACAGATATAGACTTACAAACTGCTTATGATAACATGACCCTGAGTTTCCGCACGGAACCGGCTATGGCTGAACAACCAGTCGGACCCGACTTTGTTAACGTGTATTATACAACAATTTCAGACTACACAACTGAACCGGTTGAATTTGCCGATTATTATGAATGGGCTGTTGACCCCACCGAAGCCGGTAACATCGATGGTATTGGCACAATCGGTACTATCACATGGAATCAATCTTTCCTGGGGACAGCAACGATATCGGTGCGTGCCATGAATACCTGTGGTGATGGTGAATTCTCAGAAGGTTTTGAAGTGGAGGTTGATAATTTCACGTCTGTGGAAGAATACACCGAAGAACAAAACCTCGCCATCTTCCCAAATCCTAATAAAGGTGAATTTACCATTCAACTTAATGGTGATGACCTTGGAATTGCCGAAGTAAGGATCTACGACATCAGTGGTACTCTGGTATATCATGAAACAGATATCGACGCCGCACAAGGGTTCACAGGCAGGATCAACATGACGGACTATCCACAGGGCATGTACTTTGTTAAAGTAATGCACGAACACGGGGCCATTGTGAAAAAGATACTGCTCAGCAGATAATACAACACATATAAGCTTAAAAAGAGACTGCCTCAAAAGTCAGACATTTAAGTCATTTCGACCGAAGGGAGAAATCTATTCTACTGAGTATTAATAGTATAGATTTACTCGCTTCGCTCATGAGAGCACTTCACTTAGTTCTCGCTAACGCTCGAAATGACCTTGAGCAGACCTTTTAGACAGCCCCTTTTTTTACAAAATCAATAATTTGTTAAAATGAAAAAATTATTCTCAGTTATTGCCTTTGCTTTATTTGCTTTTTGCAATGTGCAGGCACAAAGTATTATTCAGGTAGGACAAAGCGGATCAAATGGTCTTACCATCGAAACAAACACTTTCTTTGAGTTCTCAGGAAAATACCAGGTGTCTTCCTTCTCCGCTCATGAAGAAAATACGGAAGAGGGGCTATTCACCCGCCTGGCATTACAGGGTAGCTCCAAAACAGATTTATTCGGCCATCCGGAAATGCCGGCCATCAGAAAACTGATAAGGGTTCCCCTCGGTGCCAATGCCGTGGTTACAATCCATAGTGCCGTTTATGAGGATATTGAATTGAAAGAAGAAGGCTATCCTGCAGCGGTTTATCCGGCGCAACCCCCAAGGATCAAAAGTGACGACTATCATGATTTTGTTATCGACAGGGCAGCATACCAGCAGGCCGGGTTTGAAAAATATGATCTGGTAAGCGTTGACATGCTTGGTATCTTAAGGGACAGGCGTATTGCCAGGATCAATTTTATTCCTTTTCAATACGACCCTGTCAATCACCTCTTAAGGGTATATCATCATATTGAATTCACTGTAGATTTTAAAAATGCCGATATCCCGGCTACCCTTGCGCTGGAAGAGAATTTTGCATCCCCTGCCTTTCAATCCGTTAAGAATTCCCTCATAAACGAAATTCCGGAAAGCAACAGGGAGAATCTCAAGTTATATCCAATAAAATATGTGATCATTGCTGACAGGATGTTCGAAAGCCAGCTGCAGCCACTTATTGAATGGAAAACCCAAAAAGGTTTTAAGGTTGTTGAAGCTTACACAGATGAATCAGCAGTTGGCAGCACACTGATGTCAATAAAAACATACATTCAGGGCTTATATAATGCCGGAACACCTGATGATCCGGCACCTTCTTATATCCTCTTTGTGGGTGATATACAACAGGTCCCGACCTGGGATAATGGCAATGGCGCCACCGACCGTAATTACTGTGAGTTTAGCGGCGACCTTTTCCCGGAAATCTATTATGGAAGGTTTTCTGCACAAAACCCGGGGCAGCTTCAGCCGTATATCGACAAAACCCTGCAATATGAAAAATATCAGATGCCGGATCCCACTTACCTTGATGAGGTGGTGATGGTTGCCGGAATGGACGGATCACATGGATATGACTGGGGCAACGGTCAGATCAATTACGGGACCATAAACTATTTCAATCCCGATCACGGAATCACATCCCATACCTACCTCTATCCACAATCCGGCCCCAGCGCCGCACAGATACGGCAGGATATCAGTAATGGAGTTACTTTTGGGAATTATACAGCCCATTGCAGCCCGAGCGGATGGGCCGACCCCTCCTTTTTAATATCTCACATACCGGCACTTCAGAACCAGGATATGTATTGTGTACTGGTTGGGAACTGCTGCTCCTCCAGCGAATATCAGTTAAATGAATGCTTCGGTGAAGCCATTGTCCGTGCTGAGAATAAAGGCGCTGTTGGTTATATTGGAGCATCGAACAGCACCTACTGGGATGAAGATTATTATTTTGGCGTCGGAGTGGGGCAGATCTCACAAAATCCACCATCCTATTCCCAGACCGGCCTTGGATCTTACGACCGGGCTTTTCATGATCATGGTGAGGAATTTGGAGAATGGTATGTCAGTGGTGATGAAATGATCTTCGCCGGAAATATGGCAGTTACGGAAGGGGCGGCGGGATCGGCCCAATATTATTGGGACATATATAATTTCATTGGAGACCCGTCCCTGATGGTATTCTTCTCCAATCCTCCTGTTACAGCGGCAACCTACACGCCATTACTTCCTCTTCAGTCAACATCATTCACTGTAACTACTGAACCTTATGCCTATGTCGGCCTGTCAATGGATAACGAGTACATTGGTGCCGCACTGGCAAGTGAAGTTGGCATTGCAGTTTTAGAGTTCCCGGAACTAACTGAAGCAGGAACAGGTGATGTTGTAGTAACAAGGCAGAACGGGCAACCATTTTTCGGCACAGTCACCATTGCATCTCCTAACGGTCCTTATCTGATGCTTGATGAAGTTACTATCAGTGACCCGGATGGCAACAATAACGGACAGGCTGATTTTGGAGAAACAGTAGCTCTGGATGTCAGCCTTGATAATGCCGGTAACGGAGATGCCATCAATACTCTGAGCATATTGACTGGTAGTGATACTTATGTCATCACTTTGAAGAATTCCCATCAATGGCCAACAATTCCAGGACTATCGACACTGACTGAAGACAGTACCTTTGCCCTGGAAATAGCTGATTACGTACCCGACCAGCATAAAGTCATCTATGAAATTGAACTTGAAACTTCAACTAAAGAAAGCTGGACATACGAGTACGAATTGACTGTCAACGCCCCTGTGTTTCTCATTGAATCTATGATCATTGACGACAGCCAGACCGGGAACAACAACGGAAGGCTCGACCCCGGTGAAACAGCAACCATTAAGATCATAAACAAAAATATAGGACATTGCGGAACCCAGAGCACAGAGGCACAACTAAATTCAATGTGTCAATATCTTAGCTTTGCCAATAACACTTATTCCATTGGCCCTTTAGGCTTACTTGGTTATAAGTATGCCGAGTTTGTTGTGGATGTTGACCCCGACGCCCCTGATGGTGCGGCTATTGCCTTGTTTGATTATACAGTGAGTTCGGGACCTTACATCGCCACTAAAGAATTCAGTGAAAAGATAGGGTTGATACTTGAGGATTTCGAAACCGGGGATTTTACCAAGTTTGATTGGGTAATGGAAGGAGATCAACCATGGCAGATCACCAGCATGTATCCTTATGAGGGGATTTATTCAGCCGTCTCAGGCAATATTGCCGATGGCCAAAGTTCAGTGCTTACCATTGACGTTGATGTGATGATCGCTGATACTGTTTCTTTTGTCTTGAAAGTTTCGTCTCAGTTAAATAAGGATAAACTGACGTTTTACATCAACAACTCTATGCAAGGAGAATGGTCAGGTGTTGGCGCCGGATGGAATGCAATATCTGTATATATTCCAACTGGTATTCATACATTAAAATGGGTTTATGAAAAGGATGCAACTGGATTTTCCGGCGACGACTGTGCATGGCTTGATTATATTATTTTCCCACCCCTGATGACACTCACCTGCTATGCAGGCCCTGACAATTATGCATGTGATGGAAGCAGTTTCCAGTGCCAGGGACAAGCCACCGATTGGGTATCTGTCGAGTGGACAACGGCAGGTGACGGCAGCTTCGACGATATCAATATCCTCGAACCTGAATATACACCGGGGAGCAATGATATTTCCACTGGCTTTGTAGCACTTACACTTGCTGCGGAGGACATACAGGGATCTTTGGTAGATGACGAAATGAACCTGATGGTGATTGAAACACCCGGAACACCGGAAACTCCTGAAGGCCCGGATTATGTTAACCTGTATATCGTCACTACTTCTGAATATACCACCGAAACAGTGCCATTTGCTGATTATTATGAATGGAATGTTGAGCCAGTAGAAGCAGGCGCCTTTGCAGGCATGAGTACTACAGGAACCATTACCTGGAACCAATCATTCCTTGGAGTTGCAACTGTTTCGGTCAGGGCAATGAATAATTGCGGTGACGGACTGTATTCAGAAGGATTCGAGGTGACTGTCGATAAGATCGTTGCCATTCCGGAAAATTCAGACGAAAATGCTTTCTATGTTTATCCAAATCCAAACAAGGGAAGCTTCAATATTCTGTCATCTTCCGCAATGCAAGATGCAAGCATCATAGTTTATAACATCATTGGAGAAAAGGTGTTTGAGCTTAACACTGATATTGCTGTTGGGGAAAACATGCATATCGGACTTGAGCATTACCCCAAAGGATTATATATCCTTTCCATTACAACAGATCATTCCAGGTTTACTGAAAAGCTGATCATTAAATAGTAAAGAAGGAGATAGAAGATAGAAGAAGTCCTTTGAAATCTTTTTGGGATGAAAACCAATCAAAGGGCACTATTGTATCAGCAGGCTACAACCTCTGACATCGCTGCTATCAATACGGCCCAGCACCTCAAAAGAGCCATCAGGGTGGAGTTTTCCGATATCCTGGGTTTCAATAAAGGCACAAGAATGAATGTTGGCCAGGTCGATAATATTGATGGCCCCTGTTTTACCTTCAGCTAATATGTTAAAGGGATCCCGGATGTCTCTTATGAGTACTTTCATCCATGGTGGAGTATGAAATCTGCCATCTCCGGCCGAATATGCCTGGGA
>JAGLEK010000330.1 GCA_023145125.1 Bacteroidales bacterium
GGTGTTGCAGCAGGATATGGCAGCAAACATTCCCATGCAAGAGGAGACCTGTGTGCAGGGTCCTCATGAAGGATCGCATGCAGGATTGTTGTCCCGGTGCGCGGCATACCTATGATAAAAACCGGCTGTTCTATTGCCTGTTCTTCAATCCATGGGTTCCGGGCCATTTCCTGTTCGATCTTATATCGTCCGTACAGGATGCGTTCAAGAAGCCCCTTCACAGCCAGGGCACCAAAAGGATTCGGGCGTCCCTCCTTGTTGATGGAGTTTACCAGTATATGCAGGCCTTCCTCAGCAGCGGGGATGCTTCCCGAAAATCCGGATTTCTTTTTTGCCTTTGAAATGATAGCATCTGCATCAATCTTGAAAGGATCCATTTTCACCGTTCTCAATGCATAGCCTGCCCCATTTATGATGTTAAGCATGGATGTGCGCTGAACACGCAACGAAGGTTGTTTTGTCATAGACTTACGTTAATTGTTTCAGCTTTTGTGCAAGGCCGATATCGCCCTTAACCTTTATTTTTCCTGTCAGGGTTGCGATCATAGGATTGATCTCTTTACGCTGAAGTTTTACGTAAGTTTCGATGCTCATGGTGATAGTGCAATTTGCTTCTTCATCGGCATCGCGCAGCACGTTCTCTTCGCTACTGCCATCGATGACAATAAACTGCCCGTCAAGCTTAAATTTTAGTTTTTTGCCGAGGGGAGGAATGGTCTTCACTTTCTCGGCAAGTTCCCGTCTGATGTCTGTTATGTCCATGCGCCAAATATAGAAAAATTAGGGTTGCCTGCCTTCAGGAGCTCAGCAATCTTATCATCTAAGAATGCCCTTTCACAACAATGCGCATGATCTTGTAATTCAGCATCAGGAACTTATATAACTGAATAAAAATATTCGTTCTCATTCGTTTCGTTGCTGCAGTTGGAACGGGAGGATAATACTCATCCTTATAGGCGCGGATTACTTTTGGATCTGTCATGATAAAATACTTTTAGTTGATCAATACTTTGTTTACTCCGGGAGCAGCCACCAGAAGGGGTAGCCTTTTGCTTTATGAAGGAACATGTAGTGCAGGAAGAGTTTTATCCAGTGCCCCGACAGGCCGATCTCCCCGACAGTACCTTTAATATCCCTTCCCCATTGCGGATATTTATCCCAATCCGGCACAA
>JAGLEK010000331.1 GCA_023145125.1 Bacteroidales bacterium
ATACTGGAAAACCTCGACCCACACAGCCAATATATTTCAGCGGATGTGTTGTCGCAGGTTAATGAGGATCTCATGGGTAATTTTGAAGGTATCGGCATACAATTTCGCATCGAGAGTGATACCATCACAGTGATACAGACCATTGCAGGAGGGCCATCGGAAAAAGTGGGATTGCTGGCAGGTGACCGTATCGTAATTGTGGACGACAGCCTGGTGGCCGGTGTCGGGGTTGATAACAAAGGTGCCATCAGTATGCTGAAAGGCCCCAGGGGGACAGAAGTCGATATTAAAATATACAGGAAAGGGATCAGGGGGCTACTTGATTTCACCATCATTCGCGATATTATTCCAACTTTCAGTGTTGATGTGTCGTACATGCCGGGAGATACGATCGGATATATTAAGGTTAGCAAGTTTTCTGCAACTACATATGAGGAGTTTGCAAAGGCACTCATTTCATTGATGGACCGGGGAATGACCAGCCTGATCCTCGACCTGCGCGGGAATACCGGGGGCTACCTCCAGGCTGCAACACAAATGGCTGACGAATTTCTCGAAGCCGAAAAGCTGATAGTATATACGGAAGGAAATAACAGGCCAAGAAGTTATGCTTATGCCACCCACAAAGGACAATTTGAAGATCATTCACTCATTGTGCTGATAAATGAAGGATCAGCTTCAGCCAGTGAGATCATTGCCGGTGCCGTTCAGGATAATGACCGTGGGATCATCATTGGCCGCAGGTCCTTCGGGAAAGGCCTGGTGCAGGAGCAGCTGACCCTTCCCGACGGCTCAGCAGTGAGGCTTACCATCGCACGCTATTATACTCCCACAGGCCGTTGTATCCAGCGATCATATGAGAACGGTAAGGAAGATTATTATGATTCCTTTTATGAACGTTTTCATAATGGCGAGATACAAAATGCAGACAGCATTCATTTTAATGATTCTCTAAAGTATATCACCCCCGGCGGAAGAACGGTATATGGTGGAGGCGGGATCATGCCCGACATATATGTGCCGTATAATTCCGGTGACTATGCCGAATATTATAATAAACTCTTGGATAAGGGCCTGATATTTCAGTTTGCTTTCACATATACCGATCACCATCGTGGCGAACTCGGGAAGTATGAATCTTTTGAAGATTTTGATAATAATTTCAAGATCAGCAAATCCGTATTCAATGAATTTATTGCATATGCCGGGAAAATGGGCATAGCCAAAGACCCGAAGGGGATCCGGCAGTCGGAAGCCAGGACCAAGATCCTGATGAAAGCCTTTATTGCCAGAAACCTGTATGATGACGATGGCTTCTACCCTGTTTACCATCATATTGATGAAACTTTTTTACGTGCCGTGGAATATTTGGAGAAGGGGAAGTAGGCTTTTAAGTGTTGAGGGTTGAGGGTTGAGTTTTGAGTTAGTTAGAAGTTATAAGTGTTGAGTTGGATAGTTCTGCCAGCATCCAGTCCCAGCAGCCATTTAGCCATTTAACCATTTACACCTCCGCTAAAGCGACGGCGACACGCGGTCGGTGCACGCAGTATCCAGTATCCAGTATCCAGCATCCAGCATCCAGCATCCAGTATCCAGTATCCAGTATTTTACTACCTTTACATATTACTGAATACTAACCCCAAAATTTACAGAAATGCCATTTACATTACCCGAACTTCCTTATCCCATTGATGCTTTAGAGCCGCATATCTCAAAACAGACTCTTGAATTCCACTATGGGAAACACCATCAGGCTTACGTAAACAACCTGAATAAGCTGATCCCTGACACTGAATTTGCCGATCTGAGCCTTGAAGAGATCATTATGAAGGCTGACGGAGGTATTTTTAACAATGCCGCACAGGTATGGAACCATACTTTTTATTGGAACTGCCTCAGTCCGAATGGGGGTGGGATGCCGGACGGCAAACTGGAGATTGCCATTAATGCTTTTTTCGAATCATTTGACAACTTTAAAGAGCAGTTTTCAACCGCTGCTGCCACCTTGTTTGGTTCAGGATGGGTATGGCTGATAAAGGATGCTTACGGAAACCTTGACATTGTCCAGGCAAGCAATGCCGATTGCCCGATCACGAGTGGACTTACACCTTTGCTCACATGTGATGTATGGGAGCATGCCTACTATCTGGATAAACAAAATGCCAGGCCTGCTTATGTTGCCGATTTCTGGGAGCTGGTTGATTGGAAGGCTGTTGGTGCAAGATTTTAAGACAGTTATTCCATTTCTACGACAGGATATGCAGCCTCTCTATAAATGCCATTAAGATCTTCTATCCTAGTTTTCTACGATTGTGATCGTTTTTTCATCCTCGCTGGCAGCATCAATCTCAAGTGTGATTGTGTATGCTCCTTTGAGGTCAACTGAAAGGTTTCCACCTGCATCAACTACATGTGTTGATGAATTGGCAACATCAAGGTTTCCATAGCCAGCATCGAAGTTAGCACCACCGGATGGAGGAGCTTCTCCATTTTCAGTCCTTACCTTGAAACCTTCATTGGTTTCGAGGATAACGCCTGTCCATGTCCATGTGTATACATCACCTGCAACAACAGGAATACCTCCATTGTCAGCAACGAGCTTGTTACCCCATGCCCAACCACTTGGGTCAGGAATTGCATTTGGGTTATCTGCACTAACGCCTGTACCAACAGCATCACAAACAACGTCTGTCCAGTTTGTTAGCGGCAGAGTCCCGGTTACAACCATTGATATTACTACTGAAAAACTTTCATTAACGTGCTGTCCTGACTTAATAATACCTAGAATTGCAAAAGTCCACACGCCACCCAATTTAGGAAAGTAATTTGAAAATGTAAAAGGTGCATATTGTGTCATAATCTGGCCATTTCCAGTGTAGGCCTCATTTCCAAGTCCACCGGGATATGAAACGATCACCTTGATCATTTCCCAGTCATCGGTAGTGCAGGTGATGTAAAAATCAAGCAGTTCCGGAGTTCCGGAAATAATCAGGTAAGTGGGTGAGAAATTAGGCAGGTAAGGTGTGCCACCCGTGGTTGTAATAATAAAAGAAAGTTCATTTGCCCTACCAGATTGATCAAAAATGGTAAATGTCCAGTTTTCAGCACCCACATTATTATTTGCTGATAAATCCCCTTGCCATGTATAGTTATTACTTGAAATATTGGATTCCTCAAACACTGTTGTTGGGATGTTGTTGAAAGTACGGACTATCTTAAAAGATTCGAGATTTTTATTTGTATTGGGGTTTGTTAATGCATTGACACCCACTTTAAAATCAGAGTTTATATTAAGAGTTACATTTTCAAAAGTATAATCTTCACCCTCAATGAATAAAATTTCAGGCGAAAAAACCCCCTGCTCAACAGTTGTAATTACGAATAACAATTCTTTTTTATGTCCTGTGTAATCAGTTATTGTGAATGTCCATTTTTCTTCTCCTACCTCTGAATTGGTAACCTCATTACTTTCCCACGACAGATATGATTCCCCTATATTATTATCCTCATGAACAATTTCAACAATACCGTTGAAATCCCGCACTATTTTAAAAGTTGCAATATCAATATTTGTGTTTGGATTTTTACTACCCAGCACCCCTACTTTAAATACCGTATTTACTTCAAGTGTTGTATCCGATGAAATGTAATCTGTTCCTGTAATAAATGTAAGTACGGGAGTATTATCCACAGAAGGTGTATCATTGTTTTCTTTCTTGCAGGATATGAAGATCATGAATCCTGATAGAACTATAATTCCTGCTAAATATATGAAACGTTTCATGGTTATCTTTTTTAAGAAATATTCCAATATGGTTTTTATGGGTCATGTAAACATACACAAAAATTACATATCTTGCAAGTCATTTCTTCATAACCATCTCCAATTCCTTATATACTCTATACTAATTTCTCAGTCTCTTATCTCTTAATAACATTTAATTGAATATCCCCCGATTAATCTCTCCCTGATAGTACATATTGACCAGGATTTCATAGTATGGGAGTTGCTTTTTCAAGACATCTCT
>JAGLEK010000332.1 GCA_023145125.1 Bacteroidales bacterium
CGAAACCCTGAATGCCTGATATGCCTGTAGTATTATTGTGAGTTAAATTCAGGGAATCAGAGGGTTACCTTTTTCGTAAATAGCGAATTAATAGATGTATTAAGCCGGCATCTCACATTGCATAATTATTATAAACAGGCACCATGAAGATCGCTATTCGAGGATTTAAGGATGTTACGATCATTGAACAGGAAGACATCCTTTATTGCAAAGCAGACGGCAGGTATACACAGATTTTTACCGAAAAGGACAAATCGATTTTAACATCCCGATTGCTCAAGGAAATAGAATCGGTGCTTTCAAAACAGTACTTCTGCAGGATACATCATTCCTACCTTATTAACCTGAATCACATCACGGGTATCAGGAATCAGAAGAAATTAATCCTGAAAGATAATATCGAGATTCCAATCGCTAAACGAAGAAATAAGTTTTTGTTTAGCAGCATTGCAAACTTTAATATAGATTTCGTATAAGTTGATGAATCAAGCCGGAAAACATATGGAGCCTCCCGATTATTACCGATTATCTCCCACTTATTACATAGGAGACACCAACTATGACATCCTGCCATTAATCCTTGATAATTCCGCTTTTCATCAGTATTTTTAGTGTATGGGACAGGGAGAAGTACCTGTATTGAACCACAGGAAAAGCAGCGGTTTTTCAGAATTATTTTGATCTGTACATAAGGCAAAACCAAACGATAACCTTTTCAAGCTTTTTTTATTCATTTAAAAAACAAAACCATGGAAAAAGAAACTTCCGGCGAGCGCAAGCTTGTTGAAAAGAAGCCAAGGCGTTTCGACCTCGCACACCTTATCAAATGGATCGTCCTGATCATTCTGGTGGTCCTGGTCATTATTCAATTGTATTCCGGGGAGATGCACAAGCTCTCAAGAGCTGATACATTCTCATGGATAATCCTTTTTATTAAACTGCTGCTGATCGCTGTGATCATCATCCTTATGCGTGTGCAGCGTTGTCTCAAGTGTAAGATCATCGAACCTGATGGCTGTACACCCGAACTATCTGATATGAGTAAAGGTTTGTATGTAGAAGTTAAGGGTAGTGCATCAGGATCGTACTTCAGCCATTATACGCTAGGCATTAATATGGGTGGCAGCCCGCAAACCGCAACGATTGAATATCCCGGTGGCGGGGGCAGTGGAAGCAGCCCTGTAGTGAATGGGCATCTTGGAAAGATCTTTACAACTTCTCTTATGGATGGAGCCTATGAGGTAGTGCTTACAGTTTATCCATATGGCTCAGGTTCCCCAAAGATCTGCAAAAAGACATTTACACTGCTGAAGGCGATTGTATACATCAGCCGGGTTGCAGGGGTTTCGGCCCTGAGCAATGTGCCTGCACCGGGCAATCCGAATCCTTTTGACACGGAAGCTGAACTTGCCCTGGAAATATCCCCCGACTATCCGAAGCGTTCATTCGGGGGTCATATGACCATGGATGGTTCTGCATACATTTATGAATGTCCGGGCAGGAAGATCAAGAATTATGCTATACGCTATGCACATGTGACAGTTCCCGGTGGTGAACCATCACAACCGGCTTTCGATGCTACTGTTCCTGCTGCTTTTGGCGACATGGTGTCTCCATTACCTCTCGAATATCTGACAGCCGACCATTACCAGCCGTGGAACAGGATAGGGCCGGCTCCGATCAACCTTATCAACAGCTGGAAAAGCTTCACATTATTTGGAAATACATATCCGAAGCTTAAATCAACAAGCTGGAACAGCAATGCTGCCGGCAGCGGCAGGTACAGCCTGTTGTTAACAGCCGAAGATACGGCCGGTCACCTTTATCATGACATTCAGCATATCTGGCTCGATAACCATAACATCAAAGGTAAAATTGTGAAGCTCCAGTGGTTTAACAAGAAGAGCAGTACCTGGGAGGATCTTCCTGTATGCAAAGATCTTTCAATGAAGAAACATGAAAAGATCCGTATAGTGGGACTTGCCTGGGATGCGGTGATCGATGAGTCGTGGTGGCCACCGGTAGCCCCGAATGATAATTTTGGTTTATATAACCTGAAGTTCCATAAACAGTTTGGATCATGGAAGGATTTGACACTAGTGGATGTTCTTACCCGTGTTCCGGCTTTACCGGCTACACCGCCAGTTGTTGTTCCGACGGATGCTGATGCCGGAGAACTGGCAGTATGGGATATCACCGCACTGGATGGCGGTACGGCCCCCGATCCATACGTGCCTGCGACGGATCCATTGATCTATCGCGGTGAATCATGTACTTATACCATCAGATTATATGTCAAGGATAATTCCATCGTGAGCCATGACCATGACGGCCATGAAGCCTGGGATTTTGAATCGGTGAAGATCATCAATGACCTGTAAACATATTTTATCTGGAAACGACTACTAACTAAAATTAAATAGGAGGTTTTATGAGAAAATTATCGAGAATTTTATCGGGTATAATACTAATATCCGCTGTTTTACTGTTGTTCACTTCATGCAAATACATGAAGATGGA
>JAGLEK010000333.1 GCA_023145125.1 Bacteroidales bacterium
GGCACATGTATAAGGATCACGCTGATGCGGTGGTAAAGGTCCTCACGGAAGCGGCCCTGATCAATCTCTTCCCTCAGGTTCTTGTTGGTTGCTGTAATGATACGCACATCCACCCTGATGTCTTTCTCCCCTCCTACCCGCATGATCTTATTCTCCTGCAGGGCACGCAACACCTTGGCCTGTGCCGACAGGCTCATATCGCCGATCTCATCCAGGAAAAGGGTCCCGCCATGAGCCAGCTCGAAATCGCCTTTGCGCTGCTTGATGGCTGAGGTAAATGAGCCTTTCTCATGTCCGAAAAGCTTGCTTTCGATCAGCTCGGATGGTATCGCAGCACAGTTCACCTCAACAAATGGCGACTTCGCCCTTTCACTCTTCTCATGCAACCACCTGGCCACAAGCTCCTTGCCGGTGCCGTTATCCCCGGTTATCAATACCCTAGCTCCCGAAGGGGCCACACGTTCGATCAGGTCCCTGATCTCCAGCATAGACTCAGAATCACCTATCATATCGTAGGTCTTGCTCACCTTACGCTTCAATGTACGGGTTTCTGTGATCAGGCTGGCCTTGTCCATAGCATTGCGGATGGTGATCAGCAGCCTGTTCAGGTCCAGTGGCTTGGCAATATAATCAAAGGCACCTTTTTTAATGGCTTCCACTGCAGTATCGATATTGCCATGGCCTGAGATCATGATAACAGGCGTGTCGCTTGTTGAAAGAAGATGATCCAGCACTTCCATCCCATCCATCCCGGGCATCTTGATGTCGCAGAGGATCACATCGAAAGTATTGTCTTTTGTAATCTCCAGGGCAGACGGGCCGTCAGCGGCATCCTCCACCTTGAACTTTTCATATTCCAGGATCTCACGCAGGGTGTTGCGGATACCTTTCTCATCATCGATAACCAGGATCTTTGCCATAAGGGTGTTTTTCTTAGATTGGTTTTCAAAGATAGGAAGAAATAAGACTCAAAGTCATCTTTATCAAGCCGGAAGCCACGCTATTTTTATCCAGTAACCAACTTTTTATCACTAACTTTGTCTTATAAGTAATACTCCATGAAAATAAAATCACAAATACGGTTTTTACTGGCTTCTTTCATTCTTATCAGCCAGGTGCTTTCAGCACAGAATAACAGGACAGCAATGTCTGTTGCAAA
>JAGLEK010000334.1 GCA_023145125.1 Bacteroidales bacterium
TGTACTACAATAACCACACCTACTATAGCCTCCGCTACGGCACTCTTTCGCCGGAGGCCCTGGTGAAGCTGGCCAAAGCCAATGGGCTCGACATGCTCGGGATCGCCGATATCAACAATTCCACCGGGGTACTGGATTTTGTGAAGGCATGCAATGAGGAAGGTGTGCATCCGGTGGCGGGGATAGAGTTTCGTGAAGGGAACAGATACCTTTATACCGGGATTGCGCAAAACAACGAAGGCTTCAGGGAGCTGAACGAATTCCTCTCGTATCACAGGCTGAATAAAACCGCACTGCCGGAAAGGCCACCAATACTGCCAAACTGTTATGTGGTTTATCCTTTTGAAGGGCTGCAACCTTCGATCCTGAGAGATAATGAATATATCGGCATACGCCCATCCGACTCGGGCAGGCTCCTCTCCTCCCCCTGGCGAAACAGGCAATCGAAGCTGGTGATAAGAAACCCGGTCACCTTCGCCAATGGCCGTGGCTTTGAGCTGCACCGCCACCTGCGGGCCATCGACAACAACACACTCTTATCGAAACTGGATCCTTCATTCATGGCAAGGCCTGATGAGCTGATGCTGCCTGCCGACGAGGTACTGAAAGCCTTTGAGTATTATCCCGATATCCTCAGGAATACTGAAAGGATGATGGCCGGCTGCCATATCGAATTCGATTTCCATTCCATCAAGAACAAAAAAACCTTTACGGGTAGCCTGTACGATGACAAGATACTGCTCGAAAAGCTGGCCATGGACGGACTGGCATATCGCTACGGTAAGAATAACAGGGAGGCTGAGAAGCGTGTGAAGCACGAACTGGGCCTGATCACCCGCCTGGGCTTTGCTTCCTATTTCCTCATCACATGGGACATCATCCGCTATTCCATGTCGCGGGGATTCTATCACGTGGGGCGCGGCAGTGGTGCAAATAGTGTAGTCGCTTATTGTCTGAGGATCACAGATGTTGACCCTGTCGACCTGAACCTTTACTTTGAGCGATTCATCAACCCGCGCAGGAG
>JAGLEK010000335.1 GCA_023145125.1 Bacteroidales bacterium
CGTATGGCTGCCAAAAAGTTCTCTTCGGCATCTGCAAACATGCCCAGGTTCTGGTATATCACTCCGAGGTTGTGGCGGCTGGCAGCAAACTCGCCTGTAAATTCCATTACTTCCCTGTATTCGGACAATGACTCATAGAACTCCCTTAAAATGCTGGAATCCATCCGGGCTACGGGGATGCTGCTCATCCTGAAGGCAGCCTGCATACGCACTGCCTTTACGGGATCATTCAACAGTGGTGTAAGCAAGCTGATCATTTCATCCACACCGGAAGGCAGGTAGCTTTGAACAGCATGGTGGCGTATCAGGGATTCCGGATCACTGAGTGAGCGGATAACCGCCTGCCGGCTCAGGCTGTCGGAAAATTTTTCAAGTTCAAAAATAGCAGTAGCCCTTACGATGACCGGAAACAATTCATCCAGGGCAATATTTACCAGGCCGGGGATTGATGATTCATCCCCCATGCGGGCCTTTGCAAAAACAGTCCCGAAATGCGGTATCCGGCTTAAACCATACCATCGATGGATATACTCTGAGGCCCATTCAGCTGTGTTTTCCGAATGGCAATCGTTGCATGCATTGGGGCTTCCCATGGCTATCGTCAGGTCGGGCCTCGGAACCCTGATGCTATGATCACGACGAAAATCCACCCCCATGTAATACCTCCCGGGCATGTGGCAGTTCACACACAGTGCCCCTGAGCCAACCTCATATGTTTTACCATCTGCATATACAGGTTTTGCATCCTCCCCTGCCTGTTTATGAAAGTGGTGATCATAAGTATCATAAACATCTGAACGATGGCATTGCAGGCAGAGGTCATTGGCCTCAACGCCTTCCTCTACAAGCTTCAGGCTGTGTACATTATGACAATCGTTGCACTTTACATCCGTCATATACATCTTGCTTTGCGTAAAAGATGCATAGACATAATCCTCCTCCAGTATCTGCCCGTCGGGGAAGTAATACGGCTCTATCAGGAGAGTGGGATGCATATAATCAAGAAGGTCGGCGTAATAGCCCTCAAAATCGCCAAATATGCCGCGACGGGCATGGCATCGTGCACAACGATCCACGTATGTACGATTGTCAAGCTCACGGGTATGAACCGGCAAGCCAGAGCTTTCATCCGCCAGGCGTGCCATCTCAGGCAATTTTGCCCATTTAATATGCTCAGAACCGGCACCATGGCATGCCTCACAATTCACATTTATATCGCTCCAGGTGGTATGAAATGTGTCAGCTTTAAAATCATAGTTCTTCAGAAGGTTTGTCGAATGGCAATCTGCACACATGCCATTCCAGTTCTGGGCCTGGTTGGTCCAGT
>JAGLEK010000336.1 GCA_023145125.1 Bacteroidales bacterium
CGGCATTTTCTTTCTTGAATGCAATGACTTCACCCATGACAATGCCACTACTGTCCGCATAGACCAGGTTCAGGTTGCTTGATCCGAAAACATTGATACGCGAAACAGAGGTATATGCTATGTTGAGTTCACGGAGGCTTTTTATCCTCGAGATGCATTGTATGTCGTTAATGCCGGTATTGCTGATGTCAAGGTGTTCAAGGTTTATAAGGTCGCGGAGTGGCTCACAATTGCTCACAGCGGTGCCTGAACAATTAAGGGTGTGCAGATCGATGAGGTCCGACAAAGGCCATAGGTTATCAATGCCTGTATTGCTGCAGTCGAGGGTAGTGAGATGCTCTAAGACCTTAAGCGGATTCAGATCCTGAATAGCATTATTCCCTGAAATATCAACACTGGTGATTTTGGCAGTCTGGTGCAATTGTTCTTTGGTGGGAACGGAGTCCAGCTCAGTCATATGCCCAAAGATTGCCTGCCATTCATCCGACATGGCATTCCACCACTTCGTTAGTGCGACGGACTCATAAACCACCAGCGCATCAGGGTTATCGGACATGAACTTATTGGCTTTCGAATCGGTGATACCTGTGTTGTCGCAATAAACATTTTCCAGTTTCGGAAGACCGTTCAGGGCTTGTATGCTGTTAACATTTGTGCTGTCGAGGTAAATGGTCTGCAACATCTCAAGCCCCGATAAAGCTTGCAGGCTGCTCACAGATGTGTTGCTGATATATAGCCTTTCCAGTTTATTAAGATCCTGAAGTGGCCCCAGGTCTTTGATATAGGTGCGGGAGCAATTGATGATCTGCAGCTCACTGAGCTTCTGTACAGGCGTAAGGTCACTGATTAATGTATTGTGGAACCTGAGGTCACGAAGGTTTTGCATACCGGAAAGCTCATCGAGGCTGTCGATGGGGGTGTTGGAGAAATTGAACTTCTCCAGGTTTCTCAGGTTGGCAACATGTTGAATATCGCTGATCCTTGTAGAATGAATATCCAGGCTTTTAAGTGATGTCGAATATTGCATGGGCCCCAGGCTTGTCACTGCAGTTCCCGAGCAGTCGAGTGCTTCGATGTTGATGAGGTTTCTGAGCGGACTCAGATCATCGATCATGGTGTTGGCACAATTAACTTTTTTAACTTCACCCATCTGTGCCAGGGGTGCCAGGGAGCGTATATTCAGGTTGCCGCTAATATCAATTTCAGTTTCTGAAGCAATACGTTGCAGCATTCTGTAGCTGACATTTTTTCTAAGGGCAAAGGTGTCCCGGATGTAGCCTTCAATTAATTCCGTTTTATCAACATAAAGGGTATCGGTTTCAAAAACCGGGAAAGTGTCGATGGCAACTTCCGGCATACCCCAATACTCTGCAATAGCCAAAGTGTCGTTGATCTCTACAACTTTTGAAAGCCGAACGGTGTCGATGATGAATGCTTCGCTCCCGATAACATCACGCCAGGCTGCCGGCATCTTATTCCACCAGGAGAACAGTTCATCTTTTTCGTCGATCTTGGTTGTATAAATAGATACGATCCTGAGGTCCTGGGCTACATCATCGAAATTAACCTCAATGAAACGTTCTTTGTTGGATGAAACACTGTCGCCGGTGATAGTTGTGCCATTGAGGGTCCTCGTAAGGCTAACAATAAAATAGAGCTCCTTTCCGGCATTGAAATAATGATCGATGCTGCTCACATTCAGTGAAAAGACTGCCTCCTTAAAGAAGAAATCAATGTCTTTCAGGTATGCCTGCACATCCTTGTTGATAAGGATCTCCCTATTATCGTCGAGGTCATCTTCAATCTGTACATCTCCATCACGGAAGATCTTGGCATAACTCTGGTTGATGATCACATCCTTGTCCCTGGTGGTGGTTTTCGGATTGCCAAGCATGTTAAATGAATATTCGAGGAAATCGACCAGGCTTTGAACATTGGCCTTATATTCAGCGATCATTTCTGCGCTGTACTCTTCACTGCCTTGCTGGGCATTGG
>JAGLEK010000337.1 GCA_023145125.1 Bacteroidales bacterium
TTTCAGGCCAGGGAGAGCATCGCCTGGCAGATGGGCTTCCTTGATAAACCGATTGTTAACATCTGGGCCGATAATATCGCCAAGCTGATCGGGAAAAAGTGGCCTGACTGGAAACCGGGGCCTAAAGAATATCGCTTTATCCCAACCATCGACATAAATGCAGCATGGAAGTATAAACGGAAAGGTTTCTTCAGGACTGCAGCGGGTCTGACAGGTACCTTGCTGAGCGGTGAATTCAGGAATGCCATTGAGCGCCTGAAGGTTGTTGGCAACAGCATGCCGGATCCTTTCGAAACCTATGAAGAACAATTGATGCTGCATAAAGAATACAAGCTGGAAACCATATATTTTGTCCTTTTTGCGGAATATGATAATAACGACAGGAATATCCCGGTGAATAACAGGCATCAGAAAACACTCATTAAAGGACTGGCAGACTATTGCCGGATCGGCATACATACATCCTTTGCGTCCCTGAAATCGTATGATAAACTTGATCAGGAATTCAAACGCCTTGCCGCTGTGCTTAATAAGGAGATCAATATTACGCGGCAGCATTTTCATGTGCTCAATATGCCGGTTACATACCGGAATTTTGTCAACCATGATGTCGAAAACGATTACTCGATGGGCTATGCGGTAATGCCGGGTTTCAGGGCCGGCATCTGTGATCCGTTTTATTTTTATGACCTGGATATGGAGCTTGAAACCAGGATGCTTGTCTGGCCTTATGCCATTGTGGACAAGGCCCTCGAACTGGGTTATGACCTTGAAAAATCCTTCAAACCCATTATCGATAGTGTAAAAGCGGTGAGAGGCACCCTGATCACCCTGTGGAACAATGAGTCACTGGTGAAAGAGGAAAAGAATAATGTAGGCCTGGAGGCTTATGAAAAAATGATCCGGATGGCGATTGAATAAATAATCCGTCACTTCATAAAACGTATCTCATTAATCAAAGTATATTTGTCAGGATTTCTATGGTTATGTTAAGAAGCTTGATCCTATATGCAAGGTATTTCCTCTTTACGGTATTTTCCGCCGGGATCATATACCTGATCAAAGACTTTTACAGGTATTATCTAAAGAGAAATCGTTATTACAAGGGCCTGCACCCCGATGAGAAGCAAAGAAAACTTGCCATCGCTCATGCCGTAAACTGGCTGCTCAGGGCACAGTCAGCAAACCATGATGGAGGAATGGGATCTTTTCACCTGGTAAACAAGTGGACAGCCTCTTATCCCGAAACAACGGGTTATATCATACCTACACTGCTTCAATATGCAAGTGGGAAGAACGACAGCAATATCGCGGAGTCTGCGATCAGGGCTGCTGACTGGCTGGTGGAAATCCAAAGGCCACCCGGTGGATGGCAGGGCGGACGCGTAAATGAAAATAAACCTCCCGTCGTTTTTAACACTGCGCAGGTGATCAGGGGAATGATCGCCGTTTACCAGATAACAAAAAGCCCAAAGTATATCGACAGTGCGATAAAAGCCGGTGACTGGCTCTGCAGTGTCCAGGATAAAGAGGGCACATGGACAAGGCATGCACTCATGAAGAGGGCCAGGGTTTACGACAGCTACGTGGATTTGCCTTTATTGATGCTCCACAGAGAAACAGGAATTGAAAAATATAAGAACCATGCCATTCTCAACCTGAACTGGATCGTTGAAGAGAAGCAACTTGAAAATGGATGGTTTGAAGATTGTGATAACACCATCAAAAGAAACCATAAACCGATTCTCCACACCATTGCATATACGATCGATGGATTACTTGAATCAGGGATATACCTGAATGACCGTAAGTATATCGAAGCCGCTAAAAAGGCAGCGGATGTTCTGAAAGAAAAATTTGACAGGGATGGGTTTTTGCACGGCCGCTACGACAGGGATTGGAAAGGAAGCGAGCATATGATCCTGACGGGCAGTGCGCAGATGTCGATCGTATGGCAAAAAATTGCACACTATGCCGGTAATAAAACCTATGCAGACACGGCCCGGAGGATGAATAGTTTGCTTGCTAATCTCCAGAAGAGAAATATCAGGAAGGAATCACATGATATTATGGGAGCAATGAATGGTTCATTCCCCCTCTGGGGAAGATATGAGCCCTTTGCATATCCCAACTGGGCTACTAAGTATTTTGCCGATGCTATGATGTTGGAAGAAAATCATGAATAAGAATACAGCTTTGAACAAAGAAGTACTTGCATACAGGCTCCGGGAGGCGTTTTTAAAATACAGGGACAGGACCGCCATACAAATTGGGAATCAGGCATGGACCTACGGTGACCTTCATCAAAAGGCCCGTACCATAAGTTATTCTATTCAGCAATCATCAGGCGGAGAAAATACCCCGGTAGCAATTTTAGGTGCCAAAACTTTTATGACATATGCCGGCATATGCGGCAGCTTGCTGGCTTCGCGTGCGTATATGCCGTTAAACCTCAAGTTTCCCGCAAAGCGGAATCATAAAATGCTTGCTATGTCAGGGGCAAGGTGCATCATCGCAGATGAAGGATCAGAGAATATGCTCAGCCAGCTGTTGATTGATGATACGGTAAGCTATCGGATAGTGGTGGATTCAGATATGGCCAAATGGTCCGCTGAATATCCCGAACATAAATTCATTTCCCTGATGGGCGATGATCCGGCATCCGGCACGGAGATCCATGCTCTTCCCGGGGATATTGCCTACCTGCTTTTTACTTCCGGGTCGACCGGCCTTCCGAAAGGAGTCCCGGTATCCAATGAAAATGTCTGTGCTTACCTTGATCATATGATGTCGGAATGGGCATTTAACGAAGACGACCGTTTCTCCCATACTTTTGACCTCACCTTCGACCTCAGCGTACATGATATGATGGTGTGCTGGCTTTCCGGTGCCTGCTTATGCGTTCCTGAAGATGACTCCCCCTTCCGGCTTGCCTCCTATATCAGGGATAATAAGATCAGCGTTTGGTTCTCGGTTCCTTCGGTAGCAGTGCTGATGCATAAAATGCGCCTGTTGAAAAAGGATGCCTTTAACGGGCTGCGCATTAGCTTCTTTTGCGGGGAAGCCCTGCCTGTAGGAATTGCCGATCAATGGCTGGAGGCAGTTGGCGGAAAGGAAGTTGTGAACCTGTACGGGCCCTCAGAGACAACGATCGCCATCAGCGATTATAGCTGGAATGCCGAAAACAAAAAAAGCAAAAATGGAATTGTATGCCTCGGTAAGGCTTTCGATGGGCAAAAATTTATGCTGATAGATATGGATACCCTCAACCCTGCGAGTGTGGAAGGCGAACTTTGCCTCGGGGGAAGCCAGGTGATCGATGCTTACCTGGATGATGATAAGCTTACTGAGAAGTATTTTGTTCAGCTGGATGGCCATCCGGGGGAAATATGGTACCGGACCGGCGACCTGGTATATGAGGATAAGGATGGTGACCTCTTCTTTTTAGGCAGGGCCGACTCGGAGGTGAAGATATCAGGATACAGGGTGAACCTTTTCGAGATCGATGCCGCTATCAGGAAAGCGGCCGGCACAGAAATGGTTGCATCTGTCCTTCATGAAAAGATATCACCGGCCATTGTAAGCTTCGTTAGCGGAAATCTATCCATGGGAGAACCTGAGATCATACAAAGCTGTAAGAAAGAACTGCCATGGTACATGATCCCGGAAAGGATTATATTTGTGGATGAAATGCCATTGAACATCAATGGAAAGATCGACAGGAACAAGTTAAAGCAAAGCCTTAATGAATAGCAGGGAGATCAGGGAATATATCATTGAAAACTTAAAGGATAAGCTTGTCATATTCGATATCTCCCCCGCTGAGGTAAATATGGATTTCGACCTGGTGAAAAGCGGCTTGCTCGACAGCATGGCTTTTGTCGACCTGATTGCTGATATTGAAGATAAGTTTCAGCTTGAGATTGATTTTGAAAGTGCAGCTGAACAGGATGATTTTACCAGCCTGGGAGGGCTGACAAGCATAATCATGAACTTTGGAGATGCCTGATAAATTCGAAATAATAGAATTGACTGACAAACAGGATCCTGCCTTTAATGAGGTCACAGGGCTTTTTCAGGATATGTATGCTCATATGCAGGAACATGGCCTGATGCTGGAGCTTAGCGGGGATGGTGCCCAGAGGTGGATAAGCTCAGTAAAAAAAGGCCTTGGGCGCTTTGGGGTTCTTTACATTTCTACCCACAATAATAAAATGAGTGGTTTTGCACATGGCAGTATCAGTCTTATCCCTGATTATCTTGGAAACAAGAAAGTAGGGGTGATAAAGCATGTTTATGTGAATGATGATCATCGAAATGCAGGTGTGGGGAAAGCCCTTGTACAATCCCTCGAGAAATGGTTTGAAGGCCGGGAAGTGCATTCTGTGGAGTTGCAGGTGCTCTTTGATAATGCACAGGCAGTGGAATTTTGGGATAAGCTGGGATATCGGCGAGAGCTTTTACAATACAGGAAGATGCGTGATAAGGCCTGATCACGCCATTAAGATAAAATACAGGAAAGTCAGATGGATCGACAGTCATATATTCCTTACCGGGAAATAGCCGGAAAACTGCAAATCCGTGAAGGAGACGTGGTGCTGCTTACTTCCGATATCCTCAGGCTGGCCATGAAAGCAAGAAAAGCTGAAAAAAGATTCAGCCCTGAGGCCTTCCTCCAAAGTTTCCTGGAAGAACTGGGCCCGGAGGGAACCCTGCTGATCCCGTCCTATAATTTTGATCTCGAGAACGGAGATGCATTCAGTATCACGAAAACAGAACCCATGACAGGGTCACTGGCAGTGGCTGCCATGAAAATGGATGTTTTTACCCGTACGGCACACCCTTTGCACTCATTCCTGGTTGCAGGAAAGGACTCCGGCCTGTTGTCGGGATTAAAAAACTCCAGCTCATTTGGGAATGATTCCCCTTTTGAATATCTCCTGCGAAAGAATGCTCTGTTGCTTTTTGCAGGAACCACGATAGGGGAGGCCATGACCTTCACGCATTTTGTGGAGGAAAATGAACAGGTCCGCTACCGCAGATATAAGAAGCTGAGTGTGAAATATACTGATCGGAAGGGAGAGACTGCTACACGGGAATATGAACTTTTTGCAAAAAAAGCTGGATATACCATGGCAATGGATCGTCTGGAAGATATCATCCCTGAAAGGGTCATAAATAAGAGTATGATCAATAATATTCCTTTCATAAGCATTCGCTGCAAGGATGCCTATGACATAATCGATAGGGATGTCAGGGATAACAATGCTTCTTCCATAGCCAGATTTAGTTATAGTTTATACATTCGTGATATAATAAAACAAGGCCTTCAGCGGTTTAACTTATTCAGGACAACCTATGGCAAGATCAGGAGTGCTAAACGTATACATTGAGGATATCAGCCCAAGGGCAGGCTGGGTGTTCAA
>JAGLEK010000338.1 GCA_023145125.1 Bacteroidales bacterium
GCTGTAAGGTTGGTGCTTCCCCCAAGCAAGAATTCTACGCCGGCACCAAGTATAAGCGATTCTCTCATAAAGGTGATATCATCGTAGATATCGACCTCCTCCGAGACGGGTTCGCCCCCATCGGGAGTAAATTCATCGTCGGCTTTTGCCCCGATCAGAAAGTTGGTCCCCAGCCCTATCTGTCCGAATATCCTGAATTTTCCAAGTTCTTTGGTGCGCAACTTAAAAGTGACGGGGATCTGGATATATTTAAGCTTGTATTTACGGTTCAGGTTTCCACTGATGTTATCTGTGCCATCAAGGACCTGGTGAGGCATTTTGATCCCCCCGTTCAGGAAAACAACATCAAATCCCGTGGCAATGCCATAATTTTCCATCAGGAAGAAATCAGCTATGAAGCCCCAGGTAAAACCAGGTTTGATGCCATCAGAATCGTAGCCTTTGGCATCAGGTTTCATCCAACCCATCGTAGGGCCTGCCTTGAAACCGAATACAAAAGGTTTTTGCTGGCTGTAAGCAAAAGATGCACCTAAAAATGCTACAAGTACAAAGATCAGAGTTATCTTTTTCATACGCTCAAAGGCTTAAAGTATTGAATATGTCCCTAAAGATATAACCAATCAGGCATATTAAACTTTTCGTCCGTATAAGTTTTTAAAGCCACAATGTTAATAATTATTGCTCCGCTTCAAATAGTTCAGTAAGGATGTGCATATATTTGTGATAACAGTCGTAAGGAGAAAATCAATATTAACAAACGATATAAACTATGAAAAGAGCAATTTTATTACCGGCTTTATTATTCATGGCAACAGTAACATTTGCCCAATTTACGGTTGGCCCGAAGATAGGCCTTACAATGAGCAAGCTAAAAACAAATTTTGAAGATGTTACGGAAGAAATGAAAACCGGATTTCAATTCGGTGCTTTCGTCCGTATAGGGAAAAAGTTATATGTACAACCGGAAATAATGTTCGTCACCAAAGGCGGTATCATAAAAGAATCCGGGTTTAACACTAAGACCAAGGTTAACCTCAGCACCATGCAGATCCCGGTGATGGTAGGTTACAGGATCCTTAACCTGAATGTTGTAAACCTCAGGATACATGGAGGGCCTGCATTGTCGTTCGTTACGAATAAGGAGATCACCATTACTACTGACAGCGGTAAGCAAGCCTTTGACGGTGCGCATATTAAAGATGCCATATGGTCCTTTCAGCTCGGTGCCGGTGTAGATGTGCTGATGTTCACACTCGATGTCCGCTATGAATGGGGGCTTAATAATATCTGGGATCCGCAGGGTGGGGAGTCTTATGATATGAAGAGTAATCTTTGGAATATTAGTCTTGGATGGAAAATCCTCTAGAGATATTCGAAATCTGAAATCTGAAATCTGAAATCTGAAATTCGATATTCGATATTCGATACTCGATACTCGATATTCGGTATTCGAAATACGAAGTGGGGGATTCCTGCGTTTG
>JAGLEK010000339.1 GCA_023145125.1 Bacteroidales bacterium
CTTAGTGTAACTTTGCGAAATCCTTTGTGTGTCCTTTGTGGTAAAAAAAAGCTGTTTCAACCCTTGATTCACATAAATAATGTATTACAAAATAGATACATTCGGGATGACATTAACATCTTTCCTAATTGAAAGGAAATCTTAACTTTGTAATAATTATATTTCTGATGCGAGTATTCAAAAGCCTTTCATTGAAGATTTCCGTTAGCATTATGCTTGCGGTTGCACTGATATTTGCTGCTATCATTCTTTACAACTATTTCATTTCGCGCGACTTGCTTTTGAAAAATGTTGAGGATAACGTAAAAAATCTCGCCGACGGTAGTGCCCAGAAGATTGAAAAGGTGCTTGAGGCTTCTGCAAAGATTCCTCAAAACCTTTCATATATCCTGGGAGCTTCACAATATAGTGCTGATGAACTGAGAGATCTTTTAGAACTCATCGTAGAAAACAATGATGAGGTCTTTGGTAGCTGCATAGCCTTCGAACCGTATGCTTACGACACTGATTCCCTCTATTTTGCCCCTTATGTTTTCATGACAGACTCCGGCCCGTCATTCAAATATCTGAATTCGGAAAGCTTTAATTATTTTGATGAGGCTTGGTACCGTATCCCGAAAGAGTCTTTGAAAGCAGGATGGAGTGAGCCATATTTCGATTTAGGTGGTGGTGATATCCTTATGTGTACCTATTCTGTTCCCTTCTTCTTTGATGATGAAGGGCAGGACCTGAGAGGTATTGTTACCATCGATATCTCACTCGAGCGGCTGAGAGACTATGTTGAGTCGATAAAGGCCTATAACAACGGTTTTGCATTTGTTATTTCTGCAGAGGGAACCTTTATCACACATCCGCTTGAAGACTCCTGGATAGAGCAAAATGTATTTCAACTGGCAGAAGATCGGGATTATGATGTCCTGCGCAAGGCAGCAAAAGACATGGTGACCGGGGGCAGCGATTTTATTCTTTACGATACCCCAATTATTGACGGAACGACCTGGCTGTATTATACACCACTTCCTTCTTCAGGATGGTCGCTATCGCTGATCATTCCTGAAGATGAATTTATGGCAGACCTGTACGAACTGAACCGGGACCTGCTGCTGATCGGGATCATCGGCTTCGTCATTCTTCTGATCATCGTTATCTACATATCCCGGAGGATCACAAAGCCCCTGACTATACTGGCTCAGGCAGCCATAGAGATCGGGAGTGGCCAGTTGGATGCGCCACTGCCTGCGATAAAATCCAAGGATGAGATCGGGCAGTTGAATGCATCCATCAGAAAAATGCAGGTGGAGCTGAAGAATTATATTCAAAACCTCAGGGAGACCACTGCTGCCAAGGAAAAGATAGAAAGTGAACTTCAGATAGCACGCGATATACAGCAGGGGATCATTCCGAAAATATTTCCGGCATTCCCTGAAAGGGACACTATCGATCTGTATGCCATCCTCGATCCTGCACGTGATGTGGGAGGTGACCTTTACGACTTCTTTTTCATTGATGATGACCACCTGTGCTTTACAATTGGGGATGTGTCGGGGAAAGGTGTGCCCGCATCATTATTTATGGCCATTACCAGGACCCTGCTCAGGGCCAGGATGGATATGGATATTAAGGTTAACGAGGTAATTGAGATCATGAATAACGAGCTATGCCTGGATAATGACAATGCCATGTTCGTGACACTCTTCCTTGGTATACTGAATATTGAGACAGGCCGGATCGTATATTGCAATGCAGGGCATAACTATCCATACATTTTAAAGAACAATGGCAGCGTGGAAGAACTTAAGGGTACCCACGGGACTCCCCTGGGCGCGATGCCGGACATTGGCTATGGAAGCTCAGTGGTTCATCTGGAAAACAATGATACTTTAATGCTTTATACCGATGGGGTTTCTGAAGCAATCGACACAGATGAGAACCAATATACCGAAGGAAGAATCAAAGCTAAGCTGGCCGAATTCAAGGGGGAAGATCCCGAGACGATCATTAAACAACTTATCGGTGACCTGAACTTGTTCGTGGGCGAAGCTGATCAATTCGATGATATCACCATGCTGGTAATAAACTGGCAGAAAAAAGAAGATGCAGCGGATGAATAAGGTGCAACTTATAATACTGAACGATGTAGGCGAGCTTCGAAAGCTGCATATTGCCTGTGAAAACATGGCGGCCGAATGGCTTTTGCCTGAGAAGATCAGTATGAATATCAACCTGGTGCTGGAAGAGATCATTTCTAATATAATCTTTTATAGCTATGAAGATGATCTGGAACATGAGATCACAATAGATTTCAGAAAAGAAAATAAAGAGATTATCATCAGCATTACCGATGATGGAAAAGCTTTTGATATGCTCTCTGCGGATGTATCTGCGGATATCGACAAGCCGGCCGAGGAGCGTAAGATAGGAGGGCTGGGAATACATTTTGTCAAGACCCTCATGGATAGTGTAGAATACCGCAGAGAAGGAAGTTTGAACATTTTAACATTACATAAGAACCTATAAATTTTAAATATACCTGTCGTATGAATATTACATTAAGTAAAGTTGGTGAGACCAATGTTTTGCAGATAGAAGGCCGTTTGGATACGACCAATTATGGTGAACTCGAGCATCATTTGTCATCGCTGACGAATAATGACGAAATAAAGATACTGCTGGATCTTGATAAATTGGAATATATCAGCAGCTCCGGCCTTCGTATCCTGCTTATGTTTCTGAAAAAGATCAAAGCTGCTGATGGCCGCTTTATGCTTTGCGGATTATCATCTGATATCAGAGAGATCTTTGAGATCTCAGGGTTTATAAACATCTTTGAGATCTTTGAAAACCAGGATGCAGCTTTGAAATAATAGTAAATACATTTAAATAATGGCACACTATATCCATTTTCGTGATCCAACCTCCATGGCGATCGAAGAAAAACTAAAAGGCATACCCAAATGTCCGGGTACTTGCTTCTTCATCGATGTGATCAACTCCACCGATATAAAATACAAGACTGAACTTGAGGATTGGGGCAAGCGCCTGAACAATACTTTCAACTTTATCTCATTCCTAAACGACTTTCCCGAGAATGTTGTAAAGGGGATAGGGGATGAGCTGATGCTTTTTATACCGGATGAGGACTTATTCTCTAAAACTGCCTACAACAACTACTTTGGACTGATAGAGGAGATCTATGCTACCATAGACAACCTGGTTAACTACCCGCTGGAGAATACTTTCCTGAATTGCAAGGTTTCGATCCATTATTGTACCGAGGTGTATAATATTACCTTCTTTGAGCATGCGAATGATTATTATGGAAAGGACATCGACCTTACTGCCAGGCTTATGAGTAAGGCGAAAGCCAACCGTATCGTAATGAGTGAGAAATTCTTCACCAAGGTGAAGAATGATATGATAGATTTGGATATCAGGCTGGAAAATACATCACTTGCAAACATTTCAAGTGTATATATGGAAGATTTCAAGGGGGTTCCATGGCCAACGGAATTCAGGTATATTGATATAGAATCTTTATAATAACAGCCATGGAGAAAAATAAACCTGCCATAGTTTCAGTTTTTCGAAAGTCTCATTTCAATGCTGCGCACCGGCTGCATAATCCGTCATGGAGTGATCAGAAGAATAAAGATGTCTTTGGGATTTGCAATAACCCCAACTATCATGGGCATAACTATGATCTTATCGTTAAAGTGACAGGGGAGATCGATCCTGAAACCGGTTACGTCGTGGATATGAAGATACTGCAGGACCTGATCGAGGAGCACGTCATAGCACGTTTTGATCATAAGAACCTGATACTGGATACAGAGGAATTTAAAGCATTGAACCCTACTGCAGAGAACATTTCAGTGGTGATCTGGAATATCCTCCGGAATTATATCCCTCCCGGCAAGGACTTAACAGTGATACTGTATGAAACGGAAAGGAATTTTGTAGAGTATTCGGGGCCTGTGACCTAGTGTCATATCTTTTCAGTCTTCCCTTTTTCTTTGATCTTGATCTTTTTAACAATGATCCGGGGTACCGGGTCAATACCTCCTGATCCCCATGGATGACAACTGGCTATTCTTTTTACTCCCAACCAGCCACCGCGAAGAGGCCCATGCATTTTCAATGCCTGGATACTGTATGTTGAACAGCTGGGGTAATGCCTGCATGATGCCGGGGTAAGTGGGGATATGGCATATTTGTAAAAATAGATTACCAGCATAAAAGGGAAAGCAAGGATTTTCTTAAGTATTGCCATGAATGCAAAAATAAGCAGAAATAAAGCAATTGCCTTTCTTTATTTAAGCCGGGGCCCGGTTAGAACCGGCTAATCGAGGTAAGCGGCAAGTATTTGCAGGATCTTTTCCTTTTTGAATGGCTTGCTGATGGTTCCGTCGAAGTACTCTTTCAGAATATTTTTATTCCTTTCCTTCAGGCCTCTGTCAAGCAAGGCAAGTACTGATTGAGAGGGGTTGATCTTGCGAATACTGTGGATAACGTCCATCTTCCTTTCGGGTAGCCAGCGGACCAGGCAAAGATCGATTTCTTTATTTGTATCGCAAAATTCCAGTGCCTGCTCCGGGTTGTCGACATAATGCAATTTAACCCGGTCTTTTAAAATTTCCCCCAAACTGATATAATCCCGGATATCATCTTCAATAACCAGCACCTGCTTTTCTTTCCACATGTATTTTTCATCAAGTTCATCTTCTTCACTTCGGATGGCCATTTCAGGCAATTCAAAATAGAATGTAGAACCTTTTCCTATTTTCGACTCTACCCATATCTTTCCACCCAGCAATTTGATCAGGCTCTGTGTGATGGGAAGGCCAAGCCCCGTTCCTTCCTTTTTGGTACTCAGGGGCTTAGGCTCCTGGAAAAACCGCTTAAAGATTTTTCGCTGATATTCTTTGGATATCCCGAGGCCGGTGTCTTTAACAAAGAACAGTACATTGTTGCTTTCAGTAAGTGAGCATCCATATTCAACAAAACCTTCATGCGTGAATTTAAACGCATTGGAGATCAAATTAGTAAAGATCTGTCTGAGCCTGGATGGATCAGAGTTGATCATCAGGGGTGTGTCTTTGTTGCCAAGAGATAAACGCAATTTAATGGTTTTTCCGGATTGCTTTCGCTTCAGTGATTCAAAAACAGGAAACAATTCCAGCAGGAAGAGGTTTAATTCAAAGCGGATGGTGTACAGCTTTACCTTTTCAGACTGCAAGCGTGTAAACTCGAGAATATCATTGGTGAGGTTGAGCAGTGCGTTACTGTTGCCTTCAATCACGCTGATCAGCTCTTTCCTTCTTTTTTCGTCTTGCTTATCAGATTGAAGGAGGTTTGAAAAACTGATGATGGCTTTGATCGGTGTCTGGATCTCATGTGATACATTTGCCAGAAAAGCACCTTTTAGCTGATCTGATTCTTCGGCCTTTTCCTTGGCTTTGATCAATGCCTTTTCTGCCTTTTCCTTTTCTTTGATCTCGTTGGAAAGCAATATTGTTCTATCCCTGACTTTCTCTTCCAGTTCAAGGTTCAGGTTCTTTAATTCCTCCAACATTTTCTTTCTCGAAGTAATATCCACCATTACTCCCCGAATTCCTGCCGGTTGCCCGTTTTCTACGATACCGCTTGTATATATCAATGCCGGGAAACGTGTCCCCTTTTTTGTTTTACATATCACTTCCTGTTCCTGATAGCTTGTGCCCGAATGAATGATATTGCGGATATCATTTTGGTTTTTCTCATGCCCTTCGTCGATAACATCATGAAGGTAAAGGCCTTTGTCGATGTCTTTTTTAGTGTAACTGAATTTCTTTAGAGCAAGCTTATTCACGAAAGTCAGTTTTCCGTCAGGGTCAGCCTCAAAAACAATTTGAGGCAAAAGAGCGGCGAAATCCTGGAATTTTTTCTCGGTCTCCAGTACTTTTTGCTGAAGTAGTATATGTCTTCCCAGCTCGGTGATCTTTCGCTCAAGCCTCTTATTATCAACAGGTTTTAGAAGATATCCCTCTACTCCGAGGTCGATAGAACGAATGAAATATTCTGCTTCCGAATGCCCCGAGATCATGATCACTTTTACATTAGGGTCAAGCTCTTTGATCTTCCTGATCATCTCCAGCCCATCCATTTCAGGCATCATAATGTCTGTGACGATAATATCAGGTCTTTTTGCTTTGAATACCTTAACGCCTTCACGGCCGTTTGCGGCAGTGAAAACCTCAGCTACAATGCTCCTGATAAACTCTGCATATACGAACAATGAGAGCCTGTCGTCTTCTACAAGTAATACTGATAATGTGAATTTACCCATGATGGGAGCATTTGCCTGAATCCAGAAACAAATATAGTAAATCGTAGAGACCGTCAGCTACGTAATACTACTTAGAGGCAATTCGGTACTATCAGATAGTGGTTTTTTCTTAGAAAAGATGTATTTTTACATCACCAAGGCACTAAAACATTCATTATAAGTTGTTAGAAGGGAAATAGTAATGAAAAAAATAAGAATACTTATCGTTGAAGATCATGAAGTTGTGATCAAAGGGATTAAAACTCTGCTCGAACCTTACGATGAGCTGGAGATTGTTGGTTACGCCCTTGACAGCGAAGAGGCGATGCGTAAAACAGAAGAATTACGTCCTGATATTGTCATAATGGATATAAACCTGCCTGAAGTTTCAGGGATCGAAGTTACAGAAATGATCACATCGCAATATCCCCTTTGCAAGGTGATATATTATACTTCACATGTAGATGAGGAAATGATCACCAGGGGCTTTGAGGCCGGTGCATACGGATATGTTCCCAAGAACTTCAAGCCACAGGAGCTGATCGAGGCTATCCATATGGTTAACGATGGACAGAAATTCATGAAAGGGATCGTTAGTGAGAAATTTATATCCAGCTACCTTAAATCCGAGAAGGAAAAGAAACTGAAGCAGGACATACCGCTATCGGAAAGGGAAATGGAGGTCTTAAAGCATATGAGCCTTGGACTGAGTAATAAACAAATTGCTGATAAACTCTTTATCAGTATCCGAACGGTTGAAACGCATAAGCATAACCTGATGAAAAAGCTGAATATTTATTCTACGGCAGAATTGGTTATCTATGCGATCCAAAACAATATTATTAAGATATAAGCCTATAGTAACTACGTGTTTCTACGTAGTAAACTAAGTGTTTTTTCGTAATTATTATGTGGAATAAACTAATTGACGGGATATCTCTTTCTGTTTACATTTGTCCCGTAATCGTATCGTAATTTATTAGATTTGGGTTTTGTATTCCGGGGTCTCTCAAGGGCCCCGGAATCATTTTATATACGATACTCGATACTCGATATTTGATACTCGATACTTGATACTTGATACTTGATACTTGATACTCGTTATTAAGCCAACCTCAGTTCCTGTCAAATAATCCCTTAAGGTATTCCCCTGTATACGAATCCTTATTATTCACGATCTCTTCCGGAGTTCCTTCAAAGACTATTGTGCCGCCCTTATCACCGCCTTCAGGCCCAAGGTCGATGATCCAATCAGCTGCCTTGATGATCTCCTGGTTATGCTCGATGATCAGTACGGTATGGCCGGCATCCAGCAATGCATTGAATGCGTTCAGCAGGTTGTTTATATCATGGAAATGAAGCCCGGTGGTAGGTTCGTCAAAGATAAACAGGGTAGGGGCTTCGTGGCTTCCCCTTGAAAGGAAAAAGGCGAGTTTTATCCTCTGGGCCTCGCCACCGCTCAGGGTACTTGACGATTGTCCCATCTTCAGGTAACCCAGCCCAACGTCTTGTAATGGCTTAAGCCTTGTAATGATCCTTTTAACGGCAGCGGTATGCTTTAGAGTATCTTCGAAAAATGCCACAGCCTCATCAATAGTAAGATTCAGAATGTCACTGATATTTTTTTCCCTGAACCGTATTTCCAGAATTTCTTCCTTGAACCGTTTTCCGGAACAATGATCACATTTGAGGTAGATGTCTGCCATGAACTGCATTTCTATCTTTACCACACCCTCGCCTTCGCATTCCTCACATCTTCCTCCGGGTACATTGAAAGAAAAGAAGCCGGGTTTATAATTTCTTACCATGGCAACCTGCTGATCTGCAAAGAGTGACCGGATATCATCAAAAGCTTTGATATAGGTTGCCGGATTGGAGCGGGAAGATCGCCCGATCGGGTTCTGGTCAACAAATTCAAGTGCATGCACACGGTCGATATCGCCCGACAAACGCATGTACTTGCCGGTCTTTCCTGCATATCCGCCATAGCGTTTCTTCAGGGAGGGAAAAAGGATATTGCTTACAAGGGATGATTTACCGGAGCCACTGACCCCGGTAACCACGGTCATAACATTCAAGGGAAATGATACATCAAAGTTCTTCAGGTTATTTTCCATTGCGCCATGTACCCTGATGAATTCTCTCCATTTTCGTCGCTTCTCAGGTGTGCTCATCTTTAAGCTTCCATTCATGTACCTGGCCGTCAAACTGGCCTTGTCCTCAATAAGTTTTTTATAAGGCCCGCTGAACATCAGTTCACCACCCATACTGCCGGCCATGGGGCCAATGTCTATAATATGATCTGCCGACCTGATGATATCCTGATCGTGCTCAACAACAATTACAGTATTGCCCAGGTCCCGCAACTGTTTCAGGATGTGGATGAGCCTGTATGTATCGCGCGGATGGAGGCCAATGCTGGGCTCATCAAGGATATACATGGATCCAACCAGGCTGCTGCCCAGGGAAGTGGCCAGGTTGATCCGCTGTGATTCCCCGCCGGAAAGTGAGGAAGAAAGTCTGTTCATATTAAGATAACCAAGCCCGACATCAGCGAGGTATTGTAAGCGATTGCTGATCTCAATGATAAGGCGTTTACCCACCTTCTGGTCATGTGATCTCAGTTTCAGGTTCCTGACCTTCTCCAGCAGAATATCAACAGGCATCATAACGGCATCGCTGATCGTCATGCTGTCAAGCCTGACATAATTGGCATCTTTGCGCAACCTGGTGCCATTGCATTCCGGACAGGTAGTTTTTCCGCGGTAACGCGATAGCATCACCCTGTACTGTATCTTGTAGGTTTGCTCCTCCAACTCCGTGAAAAAGTCATCCAGTCCGTCAAAGTATTCATTGCCTGTCCATAGAAGCATATATTCTTTATCGCTTAGCTCGAAAATAGGTTTGTGGACAGGGAAATCAAATTTATGTGCATTGGAGATCAATTCTTGCTTCCATTGCCCCATCTTTTCACCTTTCCAGCATGCAATAGCATCCTCATATACCGACAGTCCTTTATTGGGGATGACTAGGTCGGGGTCGATGCCGATTATACTTCCGAAGCCTTCGCAGGATTTACATGCTCCGTAAGGATTATTGAATGTAAACAGGTTAACCGAAGGTTCCTCAAAACTGATCCCGTCAAGTTCAAAGCGGTTCGAAAAATGCTTCAGGCAGGCTTTACTGCCTTTGATCTCTATTGTGCAGCTGCCATCTCCTTCATAAAAGGCCGTTTGTACAGAATCAGCAATACGGGTCTGCAGATCAGAATCATCCCTGTGGGTGATGATCCGGTCGACAAGCACATAAATATCTTTTGCTGACTTGGGAATATTGTTTAGTTCAAATGCTTCCGTGATCTTTATCAACTCTCCCTTAACGACAATCCGGCTGAAGCCCTGCTGGTGCAATACGTTCAAATGATCAATAACGCTTCTGTCTTGTTTTAACAGCAGGGGAGCCATGATCCTCACTTCCGTGCCTTCCGGGTGGCCAATGATAAAATTTGTTGCATCCTCGACACTGTGCCTTTTAACTTCTTTCCCCGAAACCGGAGAATAGGTCTTTCCGATCCTGGCGAAAAGCAGCTTCAGGTATTCATATATTTCTGTGGAAGTTCCAACGGTAGATCTGGGATTCCGGGTGTTTACCTTTTGTTCGATGGCTATGGCAGGGGAAATGCCGGTGATCATATCTACTTCAGGCTTGCTCATCCTGCCAAGGAATTGCCGTGCATAGGAACTCAGGCTCTCCACATAACGCCTTTGTCCGTCGGCATACAGGGTGTCAAAGGCAAGTGACGACTTCCCTGATCCGGACAGGCCCGTGATCACGATGAGCTTATTCCTCGGAATCTGTACATCGATATTTTTCAGGTTATGGACCCTGGCACCCTTGATAAATATGTAGTCTTTCGGATCAGGTATTTTCATGCAGTACTTAAGATGAGCTGTGTGTTAAGGAATGTGCAAAAATATTTAAAATATTTGCTTTCTTACCTTATTTGGTTATATTTGCATAGTATTTGCAACAAAATACACAAAGTTAAAGTATAAACATACATTCACCACAGCCTTTTCAAAGGCTTAAAAACAGGAGACAGACTATCGAATAGAAATTTACCCTTTTTAACTTAATTAAACTCTAAAAAGGGAGGTCTATGAAAGCCTGTAAAGCTAAGGATAGTCAACTTATCGCTGAATATTTAGACGGTAACCAGAACAGTCTCGAAATACTCATCCATCGTCATAAGAACAGAGTCTTTGCATATATCTTAATGGTTGTTAAGGACAAGCAATTGGCTGACGATATCTTCCAGGATACATTTATCAAAGTGATCAATACGATCCAGGCAGGATCCTATAAGGAAGAAGGGAAATTCATTCAATGGGTGATGCGTATTGCACATAACCTTATCATTGATTATTTCAGAAAATCAAAGCGTATACCTGTGGTTGACAACGACAGCTACGATTTTGATATCTTCGATACCATACAGTTCACTGATGCATCTGTTGAAGAAAAAATGATCCTCGACCAGATTCATAAGGATGTGCGCGAACTTATCGAACATCTGCCCCAGGAACAGAAAGAAGTTCTTTTCATGCGCCATTACACCGAAATGAGTTTCAAAGACATTGCCGAACAGACAGATGTCAGTATAAATACAGCCCTGGGACGTATGCGTTATGCGCTGATCAACCTGCGGAAACTCATCAAGGAGAAAGATATTGTTCTGACAAGATAGACCGGGC
>JAGLEK010000034.1 GCA_023145125.1 Bacteroidales bacterium
TGGAAGTGATCCTGAAGATAAATAAACAGGACCTCAGCCCGATCATGAGCACCTTTAGCAGATATAATTATACCATCAAGGCGTCATATGGTGAAGCCGAGGATCCGGGAGATTTGAAAGACCGCTATGACTCACTTATGAATTATCTAAATGTGTAAGCTTATTTGCTTTGACTATTTTTAAAAACCACCGGCAACAATACCTGGCACTGATATTTTTTCTCATTGCCCTTGTTGCTGTGCCCCTGCAGGTGTTAGCTCAGCAAAGTTCAGGGCAGGACAGCCTGCTCATTGTGAACAGCATTACATATACAGGAAATAAAAAAACAAAGGACAGGATCATTGCACGGGAGATAATGTTTGCTGAAGGGGATACGCTTTCCCGGGATAAATTTTATAAGCTCCTGGAAAAAAGCAGGGAAAACCTGCTTAATACCTCCCTGTTTAATTTCGTTACAACTGACCTTCAGATACATTCCGAAGAAGCGGACTATGTTGATGTCGTTTTTAATTTCACGGAGCGCTGGTATATATGGCCATGGCCGATCGTAGAATTTGCCGATCGTAATTTTAATGTCTGGTGGAACGAGAACAGGGACCTGTCCCGCCTGAGCTATGGCGTACTTATTAAATGGGATAATTTTACAGGGAGGAAGGATAAGTTGGAAGTAACCACAAGGTTTGGGTACAATGAATTGTATGGACTTGAATATTCGATACCGTATGTGAACAGGAAAGAAACCATTGGGCTTGGCGTTGGGGCAGGTTATGGCAGAGCCCACGAGGTGCCGGTCATAAATATGGATAATGAACTCGTTTATTATGAAGATGATCAGGATTATGTAATGCATTCCGTTGCATCGTACCTGAGCCTGATATACCGCAAAGAGATTTATAATACGCATACCTTTCGCCTGGAATATAATTACAGGGACTATGCTGATACACTGATCGATATCAACCCCGGCTTCATACCTGGCGGACAAACAAAGTTGCAATATCTTTCCTTTGTTTATAAGTATAAAAGCGATTTTCGCGACTGTAAGCCTTATCCGCTGAATGGACATTATTTTGATATTGAATTAGTAAAACGAGGATTTAATTTGCTTGACAATGGAAACATGGATGTATTCTATATCCTCACAACATTCAGGAAATACTGGCGGCTGGGAAAACGATGGTATTTTGCCTCCGGCCTGAATTCAAAATTTTCAAACGATGAACAGCAACCATTTTATATGGAAGGGGCGGTCGGATATGGCCGCGACATTATCAGGGGGTATGAATATTATGTTGTGAACGGGCAAAATTTCGGAATATTCAAAAATAACTTCAAGTTCGCTCTGCTTCCTGAAAGGGAGTTTGAAATAAACTTTATAGGATCGGAAAAATTCAGCAGGGTTCACTATGCATTTTACCTGAATGCCTTCTTTGATATGGGTTTCGTTGATAA
>JAGLEK010000340.1 GCA_023145125.1 Bacteroidales bacterium
TACCAGGCAGCTATTGTAAAAGCTGATGCACTGTTCCTTGCAGCAAATTATACAGAAGCAAAAAGTACATACCAGGAAGCTAAAAGCATTAAAGCAGAAGAAACATACCCTGACGGGAAGATCGCTGAGATCGATGCTATTTTTATGGCAGACGCTGCAGAAGCTGAAAGGCTGGCCCAAATTGCTGCTCAATATGCACAGGCCATTTCTGATGCCGATGCATTGCTGGCACAGAAGGAATATCTCAATGCAAAAGAGAAATACGGCCTCGCCCTCAGCCTGAAACCGGGAGAGAACTACCCCTCAGATAAAATTGCAGAGATCGACGGCATACTTGAACTGATTGAACAGCAGCGCATCCTTGATGAAGACTATGCCGCTGCCATTGCCTCAGCCGACGGGCTCTTCGATGATGCAGCATACACACAGGCCAGAACAGAATATGAAAAAGCTGCAGTATTTAAACCTGAAGAAACATACCCGGCAGAAAAGATTGCTGAGATCGGTGCCATACTTTCCGAACAGGCAAGACTGCAAGGTATAGAGGTCAGTTATTCAGAGGCTATAAGCGCTGCCGACAGCTTTTTCGCTAACGATCAGTATACCGAAGCCAGGGCAGAATATACCCGTGCATCAGGCTTCAAGCCTGATGAAGAATACCCGCTGAATAAGATCAGTGAAATCGATGCATTTTTTGCTGAGATCGCTGCACTTACAGCACAATACGAGATTGCGATCGGCACTGCTGACACTTATTATAATGAAAATCAATACCCGGAAGCCCGGGATGCCTATGTGCGTGCATTGGGCTTAAAACCCGAAGAAGCCTACCCTGCTGAACGTATCGCCACGATCGACAACATACTTGCAAACCTTGAGGCACAACGCCTGATCGATGAAGGTTATGCCAATGCCATTGCGTTGGGTGATAACCACTTCACAAATAAGGAATATGAGCAGGCGAAGGCTGAATTCATGAAAGCGGTAGAATTCAAAGCCGATCAGCAGTACCCCAAAGATAAAATTACAAAGATAGACGGCATACTTGCAGAACAGGCCAGGCTTCAGGAGATCGAAGAATCATATGCAAATGCCATTGCCAATGCCGACGGTTTCTATAACAATGAACAATATACAGAAGCCCGTACCTCTTACATGGAAGCGCTTGCTGCCAAACCGGACGATGTTTACGCCCTTGGAAAGGTATCCGAAATTGACGGTATCCTGGGGGAAAAGGCACGCATGCAGGAAATTGAAGATAGCTATAACAATGCGATCATTGCAGCTGATGCGGCTTTCATTGCAGAAAACTATACGTCTGCCCGGGAGGCATATACTACTGCCCTGGGATTTAAACCCGCAGAGCAATACCCTGCCAATAAAATAGCTGAGATCGATGCTATTATTGCAGAAATTGCTGCACGGAAAAAAGCCATCGAAGACAGTTATGCACAGGCAATCATCGATGCAGATG
>JAGLEK010000341.1 GCA_023145125.1 Bacteroidales bacterium
CACAGGCAAAATCCATTCCGGACTGTATTATTACATGGAAAACACCTATTTTTGCAGTCCTAAAACTATCTTATAATGAAGAAGCTTTTTATACTTACACTGACTGCATTATTTATACTTCCCGCTATCTCTCAGGTAGTAACTACTGATCCTGTTTTTCCGGCCACTGACCAGATGGTAACTGTCACCTTTGATGCCACACAGGGAAATGGCGGATTAGCCGGCTTTACCGGCGATGTGTATGCCCATACCGGTGTGATTACCGAGTACAGTCTTGGATCCGGGAACTGGAAATATGTGAAAACAGACTGGGGAGTGAATACTCCTGAAACAAAAATGACAAGGATAGCTGATGATCTTTATACCCTGGAGATCGTTCCCAATATACGGGATTACTACGGCGTTCCGGAGGATGAAGAGATATTTCAACTGGCATTTGTTTTCAGAAGTGCCGATTCTCAACTGGAAGGAAAAGAAGAAAACGATCTGGATATATTTGTTGATGTTACGGAGCCGGGGCTGGGTATGACCTTTATTCAACCGGAAGAAACACCGGTGGTACTGGCATCGGGGGAAACATTTATCGTTGAGATATATGCGAACGAGGCTGATACCATTTCCTTGTACGTGGATGATGTACTTGTGAAACAATCGCTTACTTATAGCCTGATCCATACAGTAATACCAATCGACGAGCTGTCGCATTGGGTTAAGGCCATCGCCAAAAACGCTGAGGCAAGCATTGTAGATTCTTTCCAGTTTATCATCAGGCCTCCCGTAAATATTGAGCCATTGCCTGCTGATGTGAGGGACGGGATCAATTATATGGATGATGAATCCGTGATACTAAGCCTTCTCGCCCCCGGAAAAGAATATGTTTATGTGATCGGGGATTTTAATGACTGGACAAGCGATAATGATTACTATATGAATATGACCCCGGATGGGGAGAGATTCTGGATCGGGATCAGCGGGCTGACAGCAGGGCAGGAGTATATATTTCAATATTTTATTGATGGTAACATTAAAGTGGGTGACCCTTATGCAGATAAAACAAGCGATCCATGGAATGATCCTTTTATTACGGAACAAACATATCCCGGACTTATCAACTATCCTGACGGGATGACAATGGGCGTTGCCACTGTATTACAAACAGCTCAGGAAGCTTATGAATGGCAGGTGGATGACTTCGTCCCGCCGGAAACTGCCGACCTGGTCATTTATGAAATGCTTGTCCGGGATTTTACAACAGAACATTCGTATGCAGCGGTGACTGACACACTTGATTATCTTAAAAGATTAGGTGTAAATGCCCTGGAACTTATGCCCGTAAATGAATTTGAAGGTAACAGCAGCTGGGGGTATAATCCTTCATATTATTTTGCCCCGGATAAATATTATGGGCCCAAGAATGAACTGAAAAGACTCATTGATGAATGCCATATGCGGGGCATTGCCGTGATCCTGGATATCGTCCTGAACCACTCTTATGATCAGTCGCCAATGGTTAAGATGTATTTTGACGGGAATAATCCAACTGCTGATAACCCGTGGTATAATGTCAGTTCTAACTTTGCAAATCCGGATGCACAATGGGGCAATGATTTTAACCACGAAAGTATTTATACGAAAAATTTCGTCGATAGCGTAAACGCTTACTGGATGAGTGAATACCGCTTTGACGGCTTCAGATTTGATTTTACCAAAGGATTCAGCAATACCCCTCATGATATGAATGATCCCTGGGGTAGTAATTATGATAACAGCAGGATAAACATCCTGAAAAGGATGGCGATCCAGATCCGGTCACGCAACGAAAATGCCATTGTGATCCTTGAACATCTTTCAGAAAACTCTGAAGAAGAAAATCTTGCAAACTTTGGCATGTTGATGTGGGGCAATGCAAACTATAATTATGCTGAGGCTTCAATGGGGTATCACGACGGTAGTCAATCCGATTTTTCCTGGATATCCTACCAGAAGAGGGGATGGAATGATCCTCATGTGGTCGGTTATATGGAGAGCCATGATGAAGAGCGGATCATGTTCAAAAACCTGAGTTGGGGAAATGCCAGCGGATCCTACGATATTACAAGTACCGGCACAGCCCTTGACAGGATCAGGCTGATCTCAACTTTTTTCTATACCATCCCCGGGCCCAAAATGCTATGGCAATTCGGGGAGCTTGGCTATGATTATTCAATCGACTACAACGGCCGCCTGGGCGAAAAACCGGTACGCTGGGATTATTATGATGACTGGAGGCGTAACTATAATTACCGGTTCATATCAGAACTCATTAAGTTGCGCATTGAACAGGATGTTTTTGAAACAGAAGATTTCAGCCTTAATGTTGGTGGCCCCATGAAAAGCATCCGGCTCAACAGCACCGAAATGAATGTGTACATTGCCGGTAATTTCGATGTGGCCCAGGGCGATATCGCTGCCGATTTTGCCCACACAGGTGAATGGTACGAGTATTTTAGCGGGGAAAGCCTGAATGTATCAGACGTGAATATG
>JAGLEK010000342.1 GCA_023145125.1 Bacteroidales bacterium
TACCAGTTGAATTTTGATAAAAAGGTTAAAGTTTTGGATCGCCTGCCAATTATTGAAATCAATAATTTATATGGGAGCTTAATACTAAAATGTGTTCAAAAACTTGATGGAACCATTCTTTTATCCTCAAGGGTGATAGTGAAAGCTGAAAAGATTCCTCCGGAGAATATCATGGCAGTAAGTGAAATTCAAGAACAGATAAAAAAACTCAGTCAAATTAAAATGAAACTTCTGCTGAAAGACTAGTGTCAAGTCAAGCGCATTTTAGCCACACCAAGCCTTGCTCTTTTTGCTGCTGACTTCTTTAAAAAATCATTGCGTAGCTACGGCTATGCTCAAATTTTTTGCATCGTCAGCAACAAAAATTTCTACGACTTATGCGACACAATACACTTGACTTAACACTAGTATTGCGATAATTATTAAAACCTCTTTAATCTGCCCACTTCAAACACCCACTCAGGTGTGAATAGCTTTTCATTTGCATTTAATTGATACCATGGGCTGATATCATTATTATTTGGATTGATAAGGATATGAATATCCTGTGCTGGCATATAGCTCTGTGCCAGCATAAATACTTTTTCTCCGGAACTGTTTATTGCTACATCAACAACAATAACGGCATGGCCGGGGCTTCCGCCCTGAATAAATACATTACCGGCTTGTATATCATCAACACCGGCCGGCATCAATTCATTTTCAAGGGATATTGAACCTGCGTATATAAAAACGGTTTCCAGATAAGCACTAAATGTATTATCGGAATCTGAGTACTCAGCTGTTTTATTCCATTCAACTTCATACCCGCTGACAAAGCACCGATAGCCGTTTTTCCAGCTTTCCCAGGAGGCCGGCGTGCCGTTTGTAAAGTTGAAAACGATCTCATCCTCTCTTCCAGATATTCGCAAATATTCAGCCCTTAGCCTGATAACGGCATCAGCACATTGCTGAAGGTCTTTGTCTCCAACCCCTATGTCGATCACAGCCGCCGCTACACTGTTAACCTTTGTTCTGCCATCATAGTAATGGACCCTATCCCCATGTGGCTTAAGGGGGAGATGACGCAAATAATATCCAAAACTATTACTGTCAAGCTGAATTCTCTTATAAGTTTCCGGGGGATTGAACCGTGAAGCAACGATCTTGCCGTCTTCATTCAGGATGTCTGTACCGGAGGCATTGTGGTCTTGCTGAACGCTATTGCCGGTACAGGACAGGAGGAAAAACAATAAAATAATATGCAGGAAAGGATTCATTAACTTATTAACGTATTATTTTAGGGTTGGCAACCCTATTAAGGTTGGCAACCCTATTCTTTCAATCCATCAAAAACAAGTGTCAGGTAATAAAGCCCTCCGACACTGGCACTTCCGAAGCTCGTGTTATACCAGTCGTTCAGGGCATTTGACCCACCGACCTTAACAGTAGTATAAAGGGATTCAAATTTATAGCTCACCTGTGCATCGAGTGTGGCAAATGAAGGCATTTGTGCCACCCCGAAGGCCGATTCCCACAGGAAAGTGTCCTGCCAGCGATAGCTGACCTTGAATCCTACCTGGTCATGATATTGGCGCTTGCCAACACTCAGGTTAAACCTGTAACGGGGAGTGTTGAAGCGTGACTGAAATCCGGGAGGCCTGTCTTTGATTGATTGCAGGGCGTTATATGCCACATTGCCGCCTGCGAAAAAGGCTTTCGGGAGCAGCATATCAAGTCCCAGGGCCCATCCCCATGCCGTTACCGGTGCATCAGTGCTGATGGTGGTTTGAAATCGTATTTCTTCATCTGTATAAGGGTTTTGTACCAGTACCTGTGTTGCCAGGAAACCATTATACCTGTTCACGAACACATATGAATCAAGAAAAAGCAGCTTCTTGAGGAATAATCCTTTATATCCGATCTCATAGGCTGTAACACGCTCCGGTTCAAATTCCGGTATTATAAAAGGACCATCATCCATTACCGGTTTACCGGTAACAGGATTGGCACTGCTTAAAGGATATACAGGGTTATTGTCAAAATCATATAGGGCATGTACTTCAGGCAATCCACCGATCACCCTGAACGCACCTACATCAAGATTAACCCATTGGTCGGTAATTGAAGGGAAACGATAGGCTGTCTGCACCGATCCCCTTAGGGTATGGTCGAGGTCTTTGTCGATGGAATAAACCAGGGAAAGCCTGGGTGTTGCACGGCCTTTGAAATACTCGTTTTTATCGTAACGTGCAGCGAGAGTTACACGGAGATGATCATTAATAAAACTTTTGTTTAGTTGAACATATCCACCAAATTGATTGATCGGGATAGGGTGTCCGGGAGTATCGATAAAAACAGTCCCCTCACTATTGATACTGTAATACCTGTAGCTGGCTCCTGCCTGTAAGTCGAACCACGGAACATACCTGCTGAAGTTATACATTCCTTCAGTATGAAACATTTTGCTTTTATCTATCACCAGAGCACCGCCATCCCTGATAGGTGTTTTAACAATTTTATCAAAATATGTATTGAATTCTTCCGAGCCGGCATATGGAAAGGCATTCTCGTCAGGATTAAAAACATTGCCATGCTCATCCCTGTTCTCTGCAACGAGACGTGCAAACTTAAAAGCTTCTTCCCGGGTGGCACCAAGCAATATCTGTTGGGTGTAGGAAGCTATATAATCGGCATACCATACTTCGCTTGGCTTCCAGGCTTCATTGATCTGCGCACCGGCACCGCCTGCATTATAAGAATCTCCGGAATTCTCCCAGATGTAATAGGACCTCACATAAAAATCCGGGTTATTAACCTCCAGCTGAATATTGGACATGGCAAAACCCTGAAAGGCAAAACGGTTCTGGGCTGTGTATACACTACTCCCATTTCCATAGCCTCCGCGGATAATTGCCTCAAAGTTTTTTGCAAACCGATAATGAAAAGCAGCATTGAATCGCATGATATGAGTATTATAATCAACGATATCACTTTCTTTCCATCCGGTGCGGGTGATGATCTGGTCAGGAAAAAGATGCAGGTTATCATTAATAAAGTCTTCATATTCGGGAGTGCCGGGAATCAGCCCACGTGCATCGGCCACGCCGGCAAGAACTATGGGTGCCACCTCCTGCAGGTTGACCGGGACGACAATATCATCTCCATAAACATTTACCCCGTCATAACCCTGGTTGCTTTCACGGGTGGAGCCAGGGTCGTCAAGCCTGTATTTATCGCGAAAGTCGACTGCATACCAGTCGGTGGCATTGAGATAGGTGCCGGTAAACTTAAAGGCAAATTTATTGTTAAAGCTCTTTGCATATCGCATATCGAAATTTACCATCGGAGTAGGGCCGTTGGTATACTGGTCGTCAATATGCATCATAGCACTTTGCAATGATACCGTCAGCCCCTCGTGTTCGAAGGGATTCTTGCTGTTCATCAACAATATGCCATTCATCCCTCCGGGGCCATATAATGCCGATGAAGCACCAACCAACAACTCAACATTATCAACATCTATATTGGACAGGCCGAAGATATTGCCGGCGGAAAAACTCAGGCCCGGAGAACTATTATCAACGCCATCAACCAGCTGGTTCATACGAACATTGGTTTCACCTGTAAAGCCACGTGTATTCGGAAAACGGAATGTAAGGCTGTGCACATTCATATCCACTCCCTTTATCGAGTACAAACCGTCATAAAAATTAGCTGTTGGGATCTGACTAATATCCCTGCTGGTCAACTTTTCAATGGTGACGGGAGAGGCCATGATACTTTCCTCAACCCTGGAAGCCGATATTACAACTTCCTGCCCAAGGATAGCCCTGGTCTCCATTTCTATCAGCAGATCAGATACAGAACCGATGATCTCAATCTCTTCCTTTGCGTAGCCCATAAAGGAGAATTGCAGCACAAAGGGTGGCGGTGTATCTGTTTTGAGGACGAAATTTCCCTCCACATCACTTACAGTCCCTATCAAGCTTCCGCGTATGGAAATATTCACACCTGTAAGCGGTTCATCCGCCCCGGACTCCTTTACCTTTCCGCTGACCCGGATGTCCTGGGAATATACAATTACAGCGATAAGCAGGAAGAATATGCCACCGAATGATTTGATTAAGCTCTTGGAATTGATATCCATTTTTATCTTAAATATAATTAAAGATAACTATGAAAATCATATATTACAATTAATCCGGCAATTTAAAATCAATGAGACTAAATTTTCAAGAACGTAGTGAATTGAAAATTCAAAGCCGAATTGATCCCCTCGAGTTATCGAGGGGATCTCCGGGTCTTATTCCTCCCGAGTACTCGGGACGTATTGAAAGAATAATATTCCTTTGAGATACCCCGCTGCTTGTCGCTTGCGCCATAGCTTCAGCGACGGGGCACGGCGGGGAGCTTCATTTACCCGGACACTTAAGATAATCAAGAAAATATGGGTGAACAATTTGTTATTTGAAGAACAATTTATTCCCGGATGATTTTAACATCTTTCACTTCTTCCATGGTAACGGTTCCACCGTCGTTGCCCCACGAATTTAAAACATAGTTGATAACGGCAACAGCATCTTCTTTTGAGTCAACCTGGGGGGTCATGGGCATCGTATAGCTTACTCCATTAACTACCATTTCCTCATTAGATCCGTTCAATACCTGGGTTACAGCCCTTACTTTATCAGCAAAAAGATAATCAGCATCTTTCAATGGAGGAAATACTCCCGGCATTCCTTCTCCTGTGGCCTGGTGACAGGCAATGCATTTGGTCTTGTAAATATTGGCCCCCAGCGGGTATTTGGCGTCGGCATCATCATCCTGCAGCACCTGGCTGAACGAAATCCCACTGTTTTTGACAATAACAGGGTCGTTGTTGGTGGTCGAAATGGCTGTCAGTCCTAATCCTATGATAATTAATGAGATAAATAAGATTTTTGTTTTCATTCTTGCTTAATTAAATGTTAGAATCTGATTTTAAATACGGTGCAAAATTAATAAATAAAAAGAATATGAATAAAGAACATGGAATGAATCTTATACCTTCACTACATCCTACAGTCTCACAGTCCCACAGTCACAAAGTCAAAGCTTCCCCCT
>JAGLEK010000343.1 GCA_023145125.1 Bacteroidales bacterium
AAAGATGCATCATCAAAAGTGCCGTCGCCGTCAGTAGTCCATTCTACGTAATCCTGATTTGTTGCTATACCTGAGAGTGTATATGGCGTATCCTCACAGGTTTCATCGTCTGCTCCGGCATCGGCAGACGGGCTGAGAACGCCATCCAGGCTTCCCAGTGCTGTTCCTAGTGAAGTAAACACGATGTCAAAGCCCAGGTCGTAAGTCATTGTTACGCAAATGAGCTCTATAGATTCACTGTCGTCCCAGAAGCGATATATTATAGGGTTCCCGTCGATAAAACCATCCTGGTCGGTTGTTAATGGGTCGTCGGCGCAGGCTAATACCGGCAGTGGGTTGCCGGGGATAATCGGCCCCGTAAGGATAATAGAGCCCACGCATATCTGTTCCCCGCTGGGGATCGTATCGAAAATGCCGATCTCATCCCCGGCTTCAAGGTCAATGCCATCAATGGTTGCTGCATTAGCGATAATATTCATGGGCTGGTAAACGCTCTCGTAAACAGGAACAAAATGTTGCCCTGACAGGGGCACTGAGCTTAACATCAGCAAGCTCAGTGCCATTATTAGACTTTGGATCTTTCTCATAGTAAATCCCGTTAATGAATGATCATTTTTCTGGTTTCACTGAATACTGATCCTGAACCTCTATACTCTAACTGATAATAATAGATACCCGGTTCCAGTGAAGTATTGTTGAAAGAAACAGTATACCTTCCTCTTGGCCTGTAGGTATCCTCAAGGGTCTGTATCCTTCTTCCTGAAACATCAAAGATGCTCAGCAGTACGTCCCCATCTTGATAAATGCCATAGGTGATCGTGGTATTCTCAGAGAATGGGTTCGGGTAGTTCTGTCCGAGGAAGGCAAGGTCCGATTGGCTATGTTCTGAAACACCCAGGGCTGAGATCTTCAGGTCGCCGGCATATGTGCCAAGCCCTGCGAAGTCTTCATTACCATAATAATGAGTAGCCTGAATGTTTTCATAAACCATGTTGTGGCTCTTGTCCCAGTATCTGAATGTAATACTGTTACCGGCAGTAAAGCCGTCGATGGCTTCTGTTGCGGGATCATCGCCAGCGGCAATGATCACCTGTAAGCCATTATATTCCTGGTGTATCACGGCGCTTCCCACTTCAAGTCCGCCGTCATAAACAGCGATCTCATCACCATCTTCAATTACGAATCCATCACAGATGATATCCTGAACCACAATATTCATGGGGTTGAAAGGATTCGATCCGGAAGAGAAGAAATGTTGTGTTGCGGGGATCTCAGGAGCAATGCCCGGTGTTGAAGCCTTGGTAGGCTGGGCGTAAGTCAGTATGTCGTTGGCAGTGGTCTTGATATAATAACCCTCATCCGGATCGAAGTTGACTATTGTATTCAACCATCCGTAGGGAGGGATATTCTGAATGAAGTTACCTGCCTCATCCATAACCTTGATCAGGGTGTTGTTAGTGATCAGGTCCGCAAGCAGTGTCATAGCATCCTGAGATTGTTTAACGGGATATCCTGCCATGTTCCAACCTGTGTTGAGGGCAACATCATAAGGGAAGATCACATATGTTCCGTCCGAGTCAAGGTTTGTATTTGCAGTGACCTTAATATAGTAGCCTTCTGTGTTGGCCATGTCTCCGATAGTGTTAGTCCAACCCGGACCGGTCAGGAATTGTACGAAATCGCCGTTCTCATCCTGCACTTTTATCAAAGTAGTGTTGGTGATGAGTGGCTGAACAATATTCATCATGTCCATATCAGTTGGCTGTACATAGAATGACATGATGTTCCATCCCTGTGTCAGGTTGATCGACTGTGTATAAGAGAAGAACAGGGTCATGTCATCGGCATCGGCAGTACTACATGGTGCTGTTGCATTGGCAGTAAGTGTGAGTACAACTGAACCAAAATCAAGGTCGCTGGTGCCCGGTGTATAGGTAGCTGCCAGCAGTGAGGCATCATCAAAAGTGCCATCGCCGGCGGTTGACCATATAACCGATGACTGGCCTGTAGCCGAACCTGAGAGTGTATAGGTTGATCCTGAGTCAACCACATCATCGGGGCCTGCATTGGCTGTTGGCCCGGCCTGTATGCTGAGTGTCATATCATCGGAAACATCGCCTGAGCAAGGCGCGGTTGCCGTAGCAGTAAGTGTGAGCACAACAGAACCTGCTGTAATATCTGCAGCACTGGGCGTATATGTAGCTGCAAGTAGTGAGGCATCATCAAAGGTCCCCGTACCGGCAGTAGTCCATAGTACAGAAACGTGGTTGGTCGCTGAGCCGGAAAGCAGATATGAGTCAGTTTCACAAATATCACCGTCAGAACCGGCAGATGCTGTAGGCAGGTCCTGGATGGTGAGGGTCATATCATCTGTAGCGTCTGTTCCACAAGGCGCCACAGCGTAAGCTGTGAGTGTAAGCGTTACCGTTCCTGCAGTGACATCAGCTGTGCCGGGAGTATAAGTTGCACCCAGTATGGCAGCATTATCGAAAGTACCGTCGCCGGCCGTAGTCCACAGGGAAGATCCCTGGTTGGTGGCCGCTCCGGACAACAGGTAAGAACCGGTTTCACAAACCGTTCCGTCAGTGCCTGCATCCACAGTCGGCTGTCCATATATTCCCAGTGTCATATTGTCTGTTGCATCCGTACAAGGAGCGGTAGCATAGGCGGTGAGTGTCAGTACCACCGATCCGGCTGTAATATCAGCTGCACTCGGGGTGTAAGTGGTAGCAATGCTACTTGCGTCATCGAATGTACCTGTCCCTGAAGTCGTCCAGAGTAAGCCGGTGTGGTTTGTCACCATTGCTGTCGGTGTAAAAGTTTCCGTTTCACAGATATCGGCATCGCTTCCGGCATCGGCAGTAGCTGCCAGCTGAAAGCTCAGGGTCATATTGTCAGAAGCATCAGTACATGGAGCTGTTGCAGTGGCTGTGAGTGTAAGCACCACTGATCCAGCCGTAATATCCGCTGCGCTTGGTGTGTAAGTGGCTCCAAGGATAGCATCATCGTCGAATGTACCTGTACCTGAGGTAGTCCACAGCACGCCTGAGTAGTTAGTTGCCGCACCGGATAGTGTATAGGTGTCTGTTTCACAGATATCGGCATCGGCTCCAGCATCCGCAGTAGCTGCCAGCTGAAAGCTTAAGGTCATATTGTCAGAAGCATCAGTACATGGAGCCGTTGCAGTGGCTGTGAGTGTAAGTACCACTGATCCTGCCGTGATATCGGCAGCACTAGGTGTGTAAGTGGCAGCAAGAAGACTTGCATCATCGAATGTTCCCGTACCTGAAGTAGTCCAGAGTACTGCAGTGTGATTTGTAGCTGCACCTGATAATGTATAGGTGTCAGTTTCGCAAATACCTGCATCCGCTCCAGCATCCGCAGTAGCTGCCAGCTGAAAGCTTAAGGTCATATTGTCAGAAGCATCAGTACATGGTGCCGTTGCAGTGGCTGTGAGTGTAAGTACCACTGATCCTGCCGTGATATCGGCAGCACTGGGTGTGTAAGTTGCATCAAGAAGGCTTGCATCATCGAATGTTCCCGTACCTGCAGTAGTCCATAGCACGGCAGTCTGGTTAGTAGCAGCTCCTGATAATTGATAAGAACTTCCTTCACAGACATCGGCATCAGCCCCTGCATCAGCAGTAGCTGCATCCTGAATGCTGAGAGTCATATTATCGGTAGCATCCACAG
>JAGLEK010000344.1 GCA_023145125.1 Bacteroidales bacterium
AAGATCCTGTCAGGATACCGGGGTGAAAAGCTGGTTGTGATCATCTCCGCCATGGGCAAGACCACCAATGCGCTGGAAGCAATTACCAGGGCGGCTTATGATAATGATGCTAAAGCAGAACAGCTTTTTCAAAATCTTTATGATTATCATATGCAGATCGCACGGGAGTTGTTCCCTGATGAAAAGCACGAAATATTTACACAGCTTGAAAGCCTTTTCGATGACCTGAGATCCTGGATGGAAGTACTTGCCGGGAAGGAAAAGGAGCTCACCTATGATATGTATTACGACCAGATGGTACCCGTAGGAGAGCTGCTCTCAACAAGGATTGTGAGCAATCATCTTCAGGAAAAGGGGATCGGGAATACATGGCTGGATGCCCGTGAAATGATCATCACCGACAATACATACAGGGATGCTGTTATCGACTGGCAGCGCACTCATGATAAGATCATGGAAAAGACCGGAAATGCCTGGAAGGATAGTAATATAGTAGTTTCTCAAGGATTTATCGGCCACAATGGTGAATATAGCACCACCCTGGGCAGGGAGGGATCTGACTTTTCTGCTGCAATTTTTGCCAATGTCCTCGATGCTGAAGAGGTAGTTGTCTGGAAAGATGTTCCGGGATACCTGAACGCCGACCCTGAATACTTCAGCGATACCATCAAGCTGGATAGAATATCATATACGGAATCCATTGAGCTGGCCTTCTTCGGGGCAAAGATCATCCACCCCAAAACCATCCGGCCACTAAAGAATAAAAGCATTCCCCTGCGGGTTAAATCATTCCTTGAGCCGGAGGCTGAAGGCTCCATCATCCACGAGGATATGTCATCAGATTCCCTGATGCCTTCCTGCATCATCAAGGAAGGCCAGGTGCTCATATCCATCTCCTCGAGGGACTTTTCCTTTATCGCTGAAACACATCTGCACAAGATCTTCGGTATGTTTTCCGAACACCGATGCCGCATTAACCTGATGCAAAATTCTGCCATCAGCTTTTCTGTTTGTGTGGATGATATATCGAGACTTCCGGGGCTCATCAGTGAATTACAGAAAGAATTCAGTGTGAAGTATAATGATGGCCTGCAGCTTATCACTATCAGGCATTACGACAAGGAAACGATAAACAAGCTTACCGCAGGGAAAGATATTCTGCTTGAGCAGAGGAGCAGGGTGACGGTGCAGATGGTTGTTAAAGATACTGGATACTAGATACTGGATACTGGATCAGGGCACCTTATAATTTTTATTTTAATTTTGCAGCTTAAAATTATCAACTTATGAGAGGAAGTATAGCAATAATATGCGGAGGGGGCCCGGCACCGGGTATTAATTCCGTAATAAGCTCTGTATCAAAAGTATTTTTAAAAGATGGTTATCGTGTGCTTGGCCTTCACGGCGGGTATAAAAGTCTGTTTTCCAAGAATCCCGAGTTTCAGGAGATCGATTTCAACTTTGCCGACAGCATACGTGGCCAGGGAGGATCAGCCTTGCAGATGAGCAGGCACAAACCTAAAAACAATGAGTTCAGCACTGATTTCTTCGTTGAGCATAATGTGGAATTGCTGGTCACCATTGGCGGCGATGATACGGCCTCCACTGCAAACAGGATATCGAAGTTCCTGAAAACCAAGAATGTAAGCATACAGAATATTCATGTTCCCAAGACCATTGACAATGACCTTCCGCTGGCAGAAGGACAGCCAACATTCGGATATCAATCAGCCAAGGAGGCCGGAGTAAAGATCGCTCAGACTGTCTACGAAGATGCCCGCACAAGTGGCAACTGGTTTATTATTTCTGCCATGGGCCGTGAAGCCGGCCATCTTGCATTCGGTATCGGGGCCGCCGTGCATGCCCCCATGATCATCATTCCCGAGATGTTCACCAACACAGCTATTACCTTTGACACCATTGTGAAGCTGATCATCTCAACAATCGTAAAGCGCAAGATACTGGGCATCCCATATGGTATCGTCATCATCAGCGAAGGTGTATTCCACTT
>JAGLEK010000345.1 GCA_023145125.1 Bacteroidales bacterium
GTTTTCAGTGTTATTGTAATATCTGACACATACTGTTGTATTGCCGGCACATCACCTTTTTCCAGGGCGAGCTTTTCCAGCACCCTGATGTCGTTTTGCAAGCCGTTGATCTGAAACAGGTCGATACTTGATTTCAGTTTATGGGCATAAAACCTGACTTCATCGTAATTCCTGTCCACCATATTATCATTCAGCGCCTTTATCATTACAGGCGTTTCACTTACGAATATGCTGATCATATTGCCCAGCTGTTGCTTGTCACCTCCCAGAAACAGTTTTACCTGACTAAGGTTATACAATTTGCCTTTCATAATATGCTGGTTTTGCATCTTTTACAATTCACTTTCTTTCATCATACGGTAGATGGTGGATTTTCCAATGTCAAGTTTCCTTGCTACCGTTAAAACATTTCGGTCGTATTTTTTAAGATAATGGTGAAGAATCTTCTTTGTATATCCATCAAGGGTATCATCATCATTCAGCAGTTCTGTGTCGAAGTTCGTTCTCGAGAAAGAGATGTCACTGCTTTCAATCACGTCACTGTTTGCCATCACAGCAGCGAGATCGATGATTGCTTTCAGCTCACGTACATTTCCCGGATAAGGATATCTAAGCAGCCTGTCCTGTGCTGAAGTGCTGATCGACTTTTTTTCCAGATTATTTTCATTGCAGAATTCATCAAGAAAGAATTTGGCCAGTATCAGGATGTCGTTCCCGCGATCACGCAATGGCGGTAATTCAATAGGTAAACCCAATAGCCTGTAATAAAGGTCTTCCCTGAAATTACCCTTACTTACCTCTTCAGCAAGATCTTTGTTAGTTGCTATGATGACCCTCGCATCAAATTTAATGATCGTATTTCCTCCAACCCTGGTCAATTCCTTTTCCTGCAATACCCTGAGCAATTTTGTCTGCATGTTTATGTCCATCTCAGCGATCTCATCCAGGAAGATAGTTCCATTGTTTGCCTGCTCAAACTTGCCCATTTTACGTGTATTGGCACCCGTAAATGCACCTTTTTCATACCCGAAGAATTCACTTTCGATAAGTTCACCCGGTATTGCACTTACGTTTATAGGTACAAAGGGCCCGGTTCTGCGAGGCGAGTTGTAATGAATAGCCTTGGCAACCAGGTCCTTACCGGTTCCGGTCTCTCCAAGTAATGATACCACGATGTTTGTTTGCGTGGCCTTCTCAATGAGGTTGAAAATATGTATTATGGGGGGGCTGTTACCCTTGATCACATTACTATACTCATATTTTATTCCGATCTCATCCTTTAGCTGCCTGATCTCCTCTTTCAGGAGGATATTCTCCTTTACTTTTTGAATGCTGTGCCAGAGCCTGTTTTTGGTATCGCTGTCTTTGACAAAATAATCATACGCCCCTTCCTTAAGGAGGTTTACAGCGGTACCCACATCTTCCTGACCGGAAACTATAACTACCGGAAGTTTAGCGTTGTAAGAATGGATCTTTTGAAGCACATCAAAACCTGACATGTCAGGCAGACTGTAATCCAGGGAAATAAAATCAGGATCCTTGTAAAGGTTGTCAATACACTCTTTACCAGTAGTGAAAGATAAGACTTCATTATCGGGATTGAGTGCTAAATGATAGCGCAGCATCTCCCCATAAAGCTTATCATCTTCGACGATAAACACCCTTAAAGATTCCATCATGTTGGTTTTGCCGCAATAAATATAAGGTTTATTGGTCGATTACGCAATTAATTCCCAATATCCGGACTTAAAATGCATAACAACTATTACAATTTGTATTGCCTGATACGAAATATCTGCCTACTTGTTACACTGTCCCATATTTATAAATTATATTAAAGGTTGAACAAAAGAATCATATGCTTGTTGAACTACAATTGCCTAAAACATATTACTTTTGCCTTCGTTATAATTAATGCTATGTTGAAAGGATTAAAAACCATTTGGAGAATGATCAGGTTTCTGCTGAAACTCATCCTGTATTTTCTTATCGCACTGTTTTTAGTAGTCACTGTTGAATACCTGATCAGCCCGGTATATGTATTTCCGGAGCCCGTGGCTTTTTCAGGCCGGCAGTTGTTCAACCCCTATGATGGTATCGACAGCAATTACTGGCGAAAGGGGAATTTCCAGATCCAGTCTGAAGCATGGGGCGGGATCACCGATGGAAGGAAGAATACCAATGAGGCCATTGACAGCGTCTACGGTCTGTTGGGATATGATATTATCGCTACCTCTGATTACCAGAAGATCAACAGGCATGGGGAAGACAGCGACATCTATATCCCTGTTTACGAACATGGCTATGGTATCCATAAAAACCACCATGTGATGATAGGTGCCGATAAAGTTATCTGGACAGATTACCCGGTCTTTCAGACCATGCACCATAAACAGCATATGGTAAATATACTCAGGCCTACATGTGAGCTGGTATTCATTGCCCACCCGAAACTCAGGCTTGGCTGGGCAGCTGAGGATATGACATGGCTTACAAATTATGATGGCATCGAAGTGCTGAATGGTTACAGGGTATCTATCGAACACTGGGATGCTGCCCTGTCGGCAGGAAAAAATGTACGCATCCTGGCAGACGATGATGCACATGATATTTCAAATATCAATGAGGTTGGAAGGTATTGTACATTTATTTACTCCCCGGCCCTAACCGGCGATGGTATTGTAGATGCCATGAGGGATGGAAAAGCTTTCGGTGCCAGTATTTACAGGGTTTGGGGAGAGCCAATGGATGAGAAGATCAAAAAGGCAAATAGCCTTCCGAAGCTCACAAAGGTTGAACTAAACGGGGATACCCTTATCGTTGCAGTTAACAAAACTGCTGCAATATTCAGGTTCATAGGGCAGGAGGGAGCTGTGCTCGACTCAGTGATGAATACCGGCGAAGCCCGATATCAGATAAAGGGAAGTGATACTTATGTTCGTACCGAGATCCACTTCCCAAACCGGACTGCTTATTACCTGAACCCCGTGATCCGGTACGATGGAGGTGACCCCTGGGGCCATGAGTTTGCACGTATAGACACCGTCCGCACCTGGATACTGAGGATCGTTGGATTCGCCACTCTCATCTTTGTCTTACTGAATATTTATTACCTTCGGAAACGTATGGTAAAAAGAGCAGGTCGCTGATATGAAGAGCCCCCGACAGATTAGCAGGGCCATGATCATCCTGGTATTGCTTTCATTGATCGTTCGTGGATTTCTCGCCGTATTTCTTGAGTTCGGGAATGATGAAGTCTACTATTGGACCTTCGCCCTCTATCCTGACCTCAGCCACTTCGACCATCCTCCCATGATTGGTTTCCTGATCCAGCTGACGACCCTAAACCTGGCTTTCGACAGTGAGCTTTTTATCCGTCTCGGGGCAGTTTTGCTTGGTACACTTAACACCTGGGTCATATTTCTGATCGGCAGGAATATCCGTGATAGCCTGACAGGTTTTTATGCTGCATTGCTGTATACGGCTTCTATTTATGCCTTTATTATTGCGGGGACGTTTATCCTTCCGGATACCCCCCAGCTTACTTTTTGGCTTATTACCTTATATTTTCTGTTACAGTCTGTTACGGGCCCTGTTACACGTTCGGCAAAAAAGTATTTATTGCTTGCAGGCCTGGCCGCCGGCTGCGCCTTATTGTCAAAATATACATCTGTATTTCTGCTTGCCGGCACCTTACTGTATGTGCTCATGTATAACCGCAGGTGGTTCAGGACAACAGAACTTTATCTTTCCGCTTTAATGGCTCTATTGTTCTTTTTGCCGGTATTAATATGGAATTACAACAATGATTTTATCAGTTTTACCTTCCAAAGCGACAGGGTTGGCATATTTCAGGCGGGCTTAAGGGGTGACTTTTTCTTTAGTGAACTGGGTGGACAGATGCTTTATAATAATCCGGTGAATTTCATCCTTGGTATCTTAGCTCTTGTTGCTTTCTTCCGGGGCAGGATATCCATGGATGTGCAGAAAGGGAAGCTTATTACAATGATCGCCCTGCCACTGATACTGTTATTTCTTTTCTTCTCGCTATTCCGGCACACCCTGCCTCACTGGACAGGTCCGGCCTGGACAACTGTAATACTTGTTTCTGCTGCTTATCTGAGGGAAGTAAGCGTGAAACAAGCAAGAGCAAAGCTATTCCCTGCTTTTGCGGTCAGTTCCCTTGCACTGTTGATGGTGGTGCTTATCCTTGGCGTGATGCAGATCAGGGGAGGTATTTTGTATTCCGATCCCGGTGATAGTCCTGAAAATATCGGGGAGCGGGATGTAAGCCTCGACATGTATGGCTGGAGACAATTAGCAGGAAAGTTTGAGGTGATCCTTGAGCAGGAAAAGGAGCTTGTAAATATTGACCCGATGAGCCCTGTGATCAGCCATCGCTGGTTTCCGGCTGCCAATATCGATTATTACCTGGCCCATCCGAATAATATTGATGTGCTTGGGCTCGGAAGTCTCGATGGCCTTCACAAGTATGCCTGGATCACGCAATACAGGGGTGGATTTAAGTTGGGCATGGATGCGTGGTTTATCACTGTTAGCCGTGATTTCAGGGATCCCGTACCAATGTATGGCCCATTCTTTGAAGATGTTGAACTGGCCTATACCATCCCTGTCTATCGCAACGGGAAGCATGTGATGAATGCCTTTGTCTATTACCTCAAAGACATGAAGGAAATGCCTTTGAGCATTTTAGCGAATAAATAAATTATCCGGTATCCAGTATCCGGTATCCAGAATCCAGTATCTTTGAATCATGGAATCCAAACGCCAGCAACGCATATCAAGGCTCCTGCAGAAAGACCTGGGAGAGATATTCCAGCATGAGGCAGGAAGTATTACCCGTGGTGCAATGATCACAGTGACCAAAGTGCATGTAACCCGCGACCTGTCGATATCACGGGTATATCTCAGCCTGTTCGGAACAGAGGATAAACAAGCTTTGCTTGAGAAGATCAGGGATCGTAAAAATGAGATAAAATTTAAACTTGGTAACCGTATACGTCACCAATTGCGGGCTGTCCCCGACCTGGAATTCTACGAAGATGACTCTCTCGATTATATTGATAATATTGAGCGATTGCTTAAGTAAGTACTCCATTGAACCTTTCGCTCCATATCGCACGCCGCTACCTGATTTCTAAGAAATCGCACAACATCATCAATGTGATCTCCGGCATATCCGTGATGGGGATCATGGTGGGTACAATGGCACTGATCGTAGTGTTGTCGGTATTCAATGGATTTGAGTCCCTGGTATCTTCATTATACAATTCTTTCAACCCTGACCTGGAGATCACAGTGAAAAAAGGCAAAACCTTTACACTGGAACAGATCCAGGCTGATAGGATCAGCGAATTACCCGGAGTTTTATTCCTTACGGAAGTTGTGGAAGAGAATGCACTTCTCAAAAACGGTTCCAGGCAATATATTGCCAGGATGAAAGGCGTTGATGATAATTTTCAACAGATGACCGCCATTGATTCAGCGATCATTGACGGTGAATACATTTTACAACATGGCCAAAAGGCATGTGGAGTATTTGGAGCAGGAATTTCTTACTACCTTGGTGTATTTCCGGAGGATTTTGCCGATCCTGTCAGCATATATGTCCCCGGCCGCACTGCCGACTTCAAACCCGGGCTTGAACAGCCTTTTAACCAGGGAAATGTTATCCCGGCCGGAGTGTTTTCCATACAACAGGACTTTGATGAGAGCATAGTGCTGGTACCTCTTTGGTTTGCACGTGAACTGCTGGAATATACCAATGAGATTACAGCGCTTGAAATAGGCCTTGCCGGAGGTGCTGATGTGAAAGATGTAAAATCTTCCATAGCAGCAATAGCCGGAGAAGACTTCTTTGTGAAAGACCGTTATGAGCAGGAAGAATTGCTCTACAAGATCATGAATGCTGAAAAGTGGGCTATTTTTCTTATCCTGGCATTTATCCTGATGATTGCCACCTTCAATGTCATCGGCTCTTTAACGATGCTCATCATCGATAAGCAAAAAGATATTGCAGTACTCCACAGCCTGGGGGCGAACAGCGCCTTGATAAAGCGGATCTTCCTGCTCGAAGGCCTTCTCATCTCTCTCACCGGTGCACTTGCCGGATTAATACTGGGTGGCTTGCTGAGCTGGGTACAGCAGGAATTCGGGATCATCAGGCTGGGGCAGGGTGAAGGCTTTTTTATTATTGATGCATACCCCGTTGAGGTCAGGGGTATCGACTTCCTGTATGTGTTCCTCACTGTATTTGTGATCGGTTATTTTGCGGCCTGGCTGCCTGCCAGAAAGATCTCCCGGAAATCCCTGGAAAGGAAACTGGCTTGAGGAACATGAAATTCAATTTTTATGGACAACCATCCTCCCTGTGCAGTGTCTGTTATATCTATAGTTTGAATCTTCATTGTAGGAATTGAAATTTATCTACCTTTGCCTCCTGCATATAAATACATACATACATAAGTTAAATAAAATGAAAAGAAACATTATGCCTAATATTATTGCAAAGCTGGTTTTATCTGTGCTTTCACTTGCCTTGATCCTTTCGGTAAATGCAAAGGATATCGTCGTAAACGAAAATGGCAATACAAGTATTGAGGTGAGCCTTAATACTTATCAGCAGTTAAACTTCAGTAGTTCTATGGATGTGATCAGGGCCTATAAGGTTCAAACTGAAATGGGGGTCTTTACAGAGTTGAGTGTTTTTGGATATTCAGCAAGTATAATTCCCGGTGATCCGAAGCTGCCGGTAAACAGGAAGCTCATCGAAATCCCCTTCGGGGCAACACCGGAAGTACGCCTTATCAACTATAAGGTTGAAGAATTCAATCTGGCAGACCTGGGCATTCAATATCCTGTAATGCCTGCACAACCACCTGCACCTAAAGATGGTTCCTATGTTCCGTTTGAATATAATGAAGCTGCCTACAGCCATGATGCATATACTTCGCAAGAACTTGTGTCGGTTGAAGTGCTGGGTGTAATGCGTGGCCTCCGTGTTGCCAGGCTTGACATTGCTCCGGTTCAATACAATCCCGTAACGGGAATGATCAGGGTTTATACAGAGATCGAAGCTGAGATAGTATTCAGCGGTGCTGATGTAATGACCACTCTGGATGAAAAAATGAAAAATGAGGCTCCTTACTTCCGTTCAGCCGGGGCCAGCCTTCTCAATTATAAGCGTGTCCAAACATCAGGCAGGGATACCATCACGAAATACCCTGTGAAGTTTGTGATCATATCTGACCGTATGTTCGAAACGCAGCTTCAGCCATATATCGAATGGAAAACTAAAAAAGGTTTTACAGTTGTTGTAGGCTACACTGATGAAGCTGCCGTGGGTAATACCACCAATTCTATTAAAACATTTCTTCAAGATCTTTACGATGCCGGTACCCCTGCTGACCCTGCACCATCATTCGTGCTGTTTGTGGGTGATGTTGCCCAGGTCCCTGCCTGGAGTGGAAGCGCCGGAGGGCATGTGACCGACCTGAAGTATGTTGAATATACCGGCGATTATTTTCCGGAAGTATATTACGGAAGATGGTCAGCCAACAATACTAGTGAACTGCAACCACAGATTGATAAAACCCTGCAGTATGAACAATATACCATGCCGGATCCGGCCTACCTGGATGAAGTGGTAATGGTAGCAGGAATGGACGGCGGACATGGTAATGACTGGGGTAATGGCCAGATCAATTATGGCACAGAGAATTATTTCAACCTTGCCCATGGGCTGACCTCACATACATACCTGTATCCGGAATCCGGGAGTCATTCTGCTGATATCATCCAGAATATCAGTGATGGCGTTTCCTTCGGGAACTACACAGCCCACTGTTCATCCAATGGATGGGCTGATCCTTCTTTTACAATCTCAGACATTTCCGGCCTGCAGAATCAGGATGAATATTGTGTGCTGATCGGCAACTGCTGTTCATCAAATGAATTTGACAATAATTGCTTCGGAGAAGCTATTCTCCGGGCTGAAAACAAGGGTGCTGTTGGATATATCGGCGGAACCAACTCTACCTACTGGGATGAGGATTATTACTTTGGCGTTGGGGTAGGTGCAATTACAGAAGATCCTCCTTTATATTCGGAAACTACCCTTGGTAACTATGATCGTGTTTTTCATGATCATGGTGAGCCATGGGAAGACTGGTATACTACTACCTACCAGATGATCTTTGCAGGCAACCTTGCCGTAACCGAGGGCTCACCCTCATCAGCAGAATACTATTGGGAGATCTACAGTGTTATGGGTGATCCGTCTGTTATGTGCTACATGGGTGTACCACATGTTCTCAGTGTAAGCCACGATCCCTTTATGCCGATTGGAGCAACTTCATTTACTGTAACGACAGAACCATATGCCTATGTAGGTATTTCAAAAGATGGTATCCTCCATGGAGCTGCACTGGCAGATGATGCCGGTATTGCCGTTGTGACACTGGTTCCCATCCCGGATCCCGGCGATGCTGATGTAGTGGTTACCAAACAAAATGGCCAGCCATATATCGGTACCGTGCTGGTTAACAATCCTTCAGGGCCTTATATTACGCTCAACGATTTTACTGCAAACGACCCAACAGGAAATAATAACGGATTGGTAGATTATGGTGAAACAATCAGCCTTGATGTGACCCTTGAGAACCTGGGATCAGATGATGCCAATGATGTTACTGCTATTCTTTCAACAACTGATGCGTACATCACCATTATTGATGATCAGGCAGCATGGGGGACGATCGTGGCAGGTGCTACCTCAATCCAGATTGATGCATACAGCTTTGATGTTGATGCCGTTATTCCCGACCAGCACCTTGCCAACTTCGACCTGAACATTACCGGAACCGGAAAGGAAAACTGGTATTCTTCTTTTGGCATTGTCCTCAATGCACCGGTTTTTGCATTGAGCTATCCTACCGTGGATGATTCTCAGGGAGGAAATGGAAATGGCCGCCTCGACCCGGGTGAAACAGCTGATATCATTGTCCCAATACTTAATGACGGTCACTGTGATGCAGCAAATGCTGAAGCTGTCTTAAGCAGCACAAGCACCGATATCGTGATCAATAACGGGAATGCCAGCATTGCTGTTATTGCAATTGGCGAAACAGAAAATGCAGTTTTCAATATTACAGTTGATGATGATATAGCCCCGGGAACATCCGTTCCCTTCGAATTTTATGTAGATGCCGAAGGTTATACTGCAGAGCTTGATTTCTTCTTTGTAGCAGGCCAGATACCTGTCCTGGTGCTCGACCTTGATCCGAATTACAGTTCTGGATTGGTGATGAATAATTGCCTTAGCAGCCTGAGCGTCGGTGCTGAATATGTAACCACCATGCCGGATGATCTTGAATTATATTCTTCTGTTTTTGTTTGCCTTGGCATATACAGTGCTAATCATGTGCTGTCATCAGCAGAAGGTCAGGAGTTGGCTGATTATCTGGACGCAGGGGGAAACCTTTATATGGAGGGTGGTGATACCTGGTACTATGATGATCAAACAGCTGTACATCCAATGTTCGGGATTACCGGTACCGAAGATGGAGGTGCCGACCTGGGCACTTTGCTTGGTCAGGACGGAACATTCACTGAAGGGATAACCTATACCTATAGTGGTGAGAATAACTATATCGACCGCATTACTCCTAATGGAGGTGCTTTCACCATCTTTAATAACCAGGCACCTTCCTATGGTACGGGTGTTGCAAATATTGGCACTACATACAGATCTATCGGTTGTTCACACGAATTTGGTGGCATGCAGGACGGAACTTTCACAAAAGACTACCTGATGTACAAATACCTTGAATTCTTTGGAATTGATGCAGTCTGGGTTGGCGTGGATGAAATATCCTTGACCGACAACGCGATCAGCATCTTTCCGAACCCTGTAAATAATGTTGCAAATATCCATGTTCGCATTGCGGAAGCAGGTTTTCTCAGCATAGTTGTATATAACAGCACCGGACAGAAAATCTCAGGTTTGGCTGAAAACCAAAATCTTGATGCCGGTGAACATATGTTTGAATTCGATGCATCGGCACTGCCCGGTGGCATATATTATTGTGTGCTTTCATCAGGAGATCAGAAGATCAGCAAAAAAATTGTAGTTATTAAATAATTAAGATAACCCCCATTCTTATGAAAAACATTCTAATCTTATTGCTTATTGCACTTTTCGGTGCTTCATCTGCCTACGCTTACGACGGCTATGAAGTAAATTTCAACCGGGAAGCAGATACCTATCAGCTTGAATTTAACCTGGGCGAGGTAACAATATCTGAAGTTACGATCAACGGCCGGACATTTTCAATAATTGATTTCGAAGGCTCTATTGTTACAAAGAAAACAGGCTTTGCCGAACTGCCTTATGTTCATGCAGCCGTAATGTTGGAAGCCGATAACAATATAGATCTGCAGTTCAGTGGAAATGATTTTATCGAGTATCAGCTTGATCACCCGCTGCTTCCTTCACGTGGAGTCATCTACAGAGACCAGGATCCATCAACAATTCCTTATGTGATCGATCCCAAATCAATCATTAATGGCTGGTATCCCGGCGATCTGGCAGGCAACACGGAGCCCTATATCTTAAGGGACGTCAGGGGGACAAACGTTTACGTTTATCCTTTTCAATACAATGCACAGAAGAATGTCCTCCGGGTATACAATACTGTAAGCGTAACGCTTGCCGATAAGGTAACTCCTGCGGTAAATCCTCTGGAGCAACAGGACAATACCATTCAGTATGAAATGGATGCCATCTATTCTTCCATCTTTGTTAACTATGAGGATAACAGCGACGACCTTACAATTGGAGAGATGGGCGACATCCTTGTGATATGTACAGACCGGGATGAATCAGCCATGGATCCTTATATCGCATGGAAAAGGGAAAAAGGTTACCTGGTGACCAAAGAAGTTGTTGCTGCAGGCACCAATGTCAACAGCCTTGTTGAGAGTGCCTACGCCGCAAACAATGACTTGCTGTATGTACAGCTTGTCGGTGATTGGTCGGATATCAAGTGCAATACACTCAGCAGCGGTTCTCCTATGGATCCGCAGGTTGGATGTGTAATTGGAACTGATGAAGTGCCTGATATCAGTGTTGGACGTTTTTCTGCAGAGAATCCAACGCATGTAACAACACAGGTTGATAAAGTGATCAACTTTGAAAAACTTCCTGACATGGGTGCTGACTGGTACAAAACGGCCACAGGCATCGGTTCCAACCAGGGACCGGGCGATGATGGCGAATTGGATTATGAGCACCTTGATGTGATCTTCAATGATAAACTGGATCCTTTTACATACGAAGCCTTCAATGGTATATATGATCCCAGCGGTTCAATTGGTGATGTGAATGCTGCCGTGAATGGTGGAACCAGTGTGATCAATTATTGCGGTCATGGCTCTCCCACTTCCTGGGGATCGACAGGTTTTAGTAATAGTAACGTAGCCTCATTATCAAATGGCAACATGACTCCTTGGATCGTTTCCGTTGCCTGTAACAATGGCGACTTTCATACCGGAACCTGCTTTGCCGAGGCATGGTTGCGCAAGGATGGCGGAGGTGCAGTAATGTTCCTTGGCGCATCCATCAGCCAGCCCTGGGATCCGCCAATGCGTGGGCAGGACTACTTTGCCGATATGTTTACCGGAGGTTATGACTATTCAGCACATTCAGGACAAAATGGGATCAACACAACTGAAGGCAGAACCACCCTGGGGGCAATTATTTTCAACGGACTGGTACTCATGACCACCGAATCAGGAGGCTCCTC
>JAGLEK010000346.1 GCA_023145125.1 Bacteroidales bacterium
TACTGCATTGAAAAGACTGGGTGACATACATTTCCTTAAGCGTTTGATCCCGGATGCATCAAAGGAAAAGGTGATCCTGAAATTCATTATCCTCAATATTGCATATGCATTTCTGGTAATTGGCATTGCGAACCCGCAAACCGGCTCAAAACTTGAGATGATACAACGTAAAGGGATAGATGTGGTTGTTGCGCTTGACATTTCGAACAGTATGCTGGCACAGGATATCAAACCCGATCGTTTAACACGTGCGAAGCAAGCGCTATTCAAACTCATCGATCGACTACAGGGAGACAGGATAGGGATCATCATCTTTGCAGGGAAGGCTTATACCCAGCTGCCAATTACAACAGATTATGCTGCTGCCAAGATGTTCGTATCTACTATCTCAACAAAGGACATTCCTTCTCAGGGCACAGCAATCGGTGAAGCCATCGAGCTGGGAACCAGTTCCTTTGAAGAGAGTGATCACAGCAAGGCCATTATCATCATCACAGATGGTGAAAACCATGAAGGGAATGCTGTCGAAGCTGCCACCGCGGCAAGTGAAGTGGGGATCAGGGTATATACTATTGGTATGGGCCTTCCTGACGGAAGCCCGATACCCATCACCAACAGCTATGGCCAGCAAACAGGCTTTAAAAAAGACCGTGAGGGAAATACTGTCATCACCAGGCTTAACGAGGTCATGTTGCAGCAGATCGCCGCTGCAGGTAACGGAGATTATGTGCGGGCAAATAACACACAGGCAGGGCTGAGTAAAATATTTGAGAAGATAAATGCGTTGGAAAAAAGTGAAATAGAAACCAGGATGTTCACCGATTACGAAGACCAATACCAATATTTTCTTGGCTTCGGATTGCTGCTTATCTTCCTCGAGTTTCTTATTTTTGACAGGAAAACCAAATGGGCAGCCGGGATCAGGCTATTTAATAAAAACAATGAAGCATAGTTTAAAATGCTATATATCAAACACATATCATTAATATTTATCCTGCTTTTCGTGCTTGGCACCCTCCACGCACAGCGTGAGAACAAGTTTATCAGGAGGGGCAACAGTGATTTCGAGGAGAAAAATTATTCCGAAGCAGAAAAAAATTATATCAGCTCACTGAGCAAGGGAGGAAATACCTACAAAGGCCTGTTCAACCTCGGGGATGTGTATTATGAGCAGAAAGACTATCGCCAGGCAGGAATGTTATTTGATTCTGTGGCCAGGTTGCAAACTGATGAGGATACAAAGAGCAAGGCTTTTTACAACCTTGGCAATACGCTTCTGAGTGCTTCCATTGGCAATGATACCGTTGCTGCCGAGGCCTTACCTCTCAGCATCGAGTCATATAAAGAAGCCTTACGCATTAATCCTGTCGATACGGCTGCGAAATATAATCTTGCTTATGCTCAACTTCTGCTTGACAACCAGCAGCAACA
>JAGLEK010000347.1 GCA_023145125.1 Bacteroidales bacterium
GGCTTCTGGTCGTATAAAACAGGAGCTATTTTCTTCCTGATCTCGCGCATCATCGGGGCCGCTTTCAGGATGTTCCTGGTGGTGAGTGTTCTGCAATTATTCGTTTTCAATGCCTGGGGCATCCCGTTCTGGGCTACGGTGGCCATGTTCATCACACTGATCATGCTTTACACCTTCCGTGGCGGCATAAAGACGATTGTGTGGACCGATACCCTGCAAACCACTTTTATGCTGGTAGCTGTCGTGATGACACTTGTGATCATCGGCCGGGAAATGGAGTTGTCGTTCACGGGCCTGGTGCAGGAGATACGCAATAGCGAATACAGCCGGATGTTCATAACCGAATGGCAGGACAGGCACTTTATGATCAAGGATTTTCTGGCCGGGATGTTCATCGCCATCGTCATGACAGGCTTGGATCAGGATATGATGCAGAAAAGCCTCAGCTGCAAGAATCTCAAAGATGCAAAGAAGAATATTTACTGGCTGAGTTATGCATTGGTGCCGGTGAACCTGCTTTTCTTAAGCATGGGTGCAGTTTTGTGGATCTATGCATCGGGGATCAGCGGATTTCCGCCCCTGAACACTACCGACGAACTGTTTCCAACTGTGGCCCTTCAATATCTCGGCCCGGTGGCGGGGATCACCTTTATTATCGGCCTTATTGCTGCAGCCTATTCCAGTGCCGACAGCGCCCTGACGGCCCTTACTACATCCTTCTCGGTGGATATACTGGGGATCAGAAAGAGAGATGACCTGGATGAAAAGCAAAAGACCCGGGTCCGGTACCTTGTGCATATCGGGATCTCTGTCATCGTCTTTTTTGTTATTGTGATCTTCAATGCCATCAACGACCGCTCTGTGATCTCAAGCCTCTTTACGATAGCAGGCTACACATATGGCCCTCTGCTGGGAATGTTTGCATACGGGCTTTTTACCAAACATAAAATACGTGATAAGTATGTTCCCCTGATCGCCATTATCTCACCGGTTCTCTGCTATGTGCTGAGCGTATATGATACGCGCTTGTTCTGGGGCTACGACTTTGGCTTCGAACTGCTTCTGGTAAACGGATTCCTGACTTTCATGGGGCTTTTCATTGTTAGTAAAAAGTGATAATTTTTCTTTTCACACATCTTTCATTATAGATATTTTCGCATCATTCGAAGAATTGAATCGAGTATTGAGGCCAGGTGCAAGTAACCAGCAACCAGTAGCCAGTAGCCAGTAACAAGTAGCCAGTAACAAGTAATGCAAATTAAATAATATTACAACAGATCATTACTCGATGAGATTTGTTAATAGTAAAAACGTATCACGAAATGGAAAACATCCGCTTCAAGGCGCTTGAGGCCACATTGAACAGGAAGCCTCAAGTATTCAAACTACCTTCTGCAAAGATCTCAGACTATTTTGGGGAACAGACCTTCTGCCATATATCCATGCAGGAATTCCTGCCCGATGATGCATATAAGCAGGTGCTCCGTGCCATAAACAAGGGGGAGAAGATCGATCGCAGCATGGC
>JAGLEK010000348.1 GCA_023145125.1 Bacteroidales bacterium
GGAAGTTCTGCCGGCCTGGGTGGCAGCAGCCCGCCATCATACCAGCTTACCTTAACAGGGACCAGCTTCATCTTCTGATGTTTCCCCCTGTCGGGAAATTCATAATGCACTGCTGAACCGATAGGAGCACTTTCTGTATTCACCTGAGTAGAGCTGCCGTAAAGAAAATCAGGGTTGCCCAGGCGTAATGCTTTATAAACAGGATCAAAAATATGGCACCCCATATCACCAAGAGCACCGGTACCATAGTCCCACCATGCGCGCCAATTCCATGGATGATAAACAGGATTGTACGGACGCCACGGTGCAGGGCCAATAAAAAGATCCCAATCAAGCGTTGGTGGTAGTGATGGTGTTTCAAGGGGGCGTTCAAGGCCTTGTGGCCAGATCGGCCTGTTGGTCCAGGCATAGGCTTCTGAAACCTCCCCTATGGCACCATCCCACAACCATTCGCAGATCTGCCTGATACCTTCACCTGAATTTCCCTGGTTCCCCATCTGGGTTGCCACACGATATTCAGTGGCCAGCTTATTCATAACCCTCGATTCATATACTGAATGTGTAAGCGGCTTTTGGAGATATACATGCTTTCCCATTTTCATGGCCTGGGAGGCAATGACAGCATGGGTATGGTCAGGTGTAGCAATGACCACGGCATCGATGTCATTGCCCATTTCATCGAACATCTTGCGGTAATCCTTATATTTTTGTGCATCCGGATATTTCTCAAAAAGCCCTGATGAATAATCCCAGTCAACGTCGCAAAGGGCAACGATATTCTGGCTGTTGCAATTGTTGATATTGGTTCCACCGACACCGCCAACACCAATTCCGGCAATGTTCAGCTTATCACTGGGTGCGAGATATCCTAACCCGCCTATAACGTGACTTGGCAGAATTGTAACCCCGGCAGCTGCAAGGGATACATTACCTATAAACTTACGCCGGCTAATGCCACTTTTCTTGTTTTTTTTCATAGGTTCAGAGTTTTATATGCTTTTATTTGGTTTTGATTGCCCTGTGCTTTATACTGCTTTCGAAAGCTTTTTCAATGATAAAGATAACATCTCTGGCCTCTTCCAGTGGTATTGCCCGGGGTTTATTTTTGAACAGCACATCATAAATATTATCGAAAAAGCCCATGTAATTACCATTTTCTGTAGGGATACGTGAAATATCGAAAGGAGTAGCCACCCCACTTTCCAATGTACCCCAATATTCAGATTCTTCAGACCCCCAATCATTAGTACCGGGTATTTTCCCGCTTTTGAGTGCAACCTCTTGGGGATCAATGCCGTATTTGGAAAAATTTCCTTCTGTGCCTTCTATAATAAAGCGGGGCCCTGGATCTCTTACCATCATGCCTGCTTTCAGGACTATGGTTTTGTCATTATAGATTAATTTAAGATCAAAACAATCATCTACCCGGCTACCCGGCCTTTCTGATTTAATATTTGCGTTAATACTGTCGGGCATGCCAAAGAGGCAAAGGGCCTGATCGATCAGGTGTGCCCCCAGGTCATAAAGAATGCCTCCTCCCGGTATATTTTCATCGCGCCAGCCATCGGGTTTAATTTCCGGGCTGAACCTGTCGAAATGTGCTTCATAATACTTTATTTCACCAAATTTTCCGGCAGCGAGCAGTTTTTGAATTGTTAAGAAGTCACCATCCCAGCGACGGTTTTGAAAAACAAAGATCTTTTTCCCGGTTTCTCCTGAAAGGCGGATCAGCTCATCGGCTTCTTTGCTTGTGGGCACAAAAGGTTTTTCAACAACCACATGCTTCCCGGCCAGGAGGCTTTCCTTAACCATGGGATAGTGGTAAATATTAGGAGTGGCTACCACAACAAGATCTATGTTGTCGTCTTTTAGCAGCTCACTATAGCTTTTTAATACGCTAATCCCCGGATAAAGATCTTTGGAATATTGATGATGCCTTTCAACTACTGAAACAAGACTAAACCCCGGGTGAGTATGAATAAAGGGTGCGTGAAATACCTTTCCGGATAAGCCGAAGCCAATGATCCCGGTATTGATAATTTGCATCATTAAAAAGTGTCGTTCATATAATCAAAGCTCTTTTTAACACTTTCAAAGCCATCTCCCCTGATAACATCCTGCTCCACAAAAAATTCCTTCATCCCTGACAGGGAGGCAGACTCAAAAATTTTCTTGTAATCAATTATACCGGTACCGACTTCGGTCATTTCTTTTTGTTCGCCGGCCAACATATCTTTCACATGCCATAGCTTAAACCTGCCGGGATATTTTTCGAAATAGGCAATCGGGTCTATGCCGGCGTATACAGCCCAATAAAGGTCGATCTGCATAAAAACCTGCCCCGGATCTGTTGATTCAAGCAGAAGGTCATAGGGAATCACTCCTTCAATGGGAGTAAATTCAAAGGCGTGGTTATGATATCCGAATTGCAGTCCGTTTTGATTGCATAACTCTCCGATG
>JAGLEK010000349.1 GCA_023145125.1 Bacteroidales bacterium
GTCGGGTTGTCGGCCAGCATCTGAAGCGGGCTTTCAAATACCACATACATGGCCAGTTGCTGGGCCCTTGTGCCCTGGCTCATAGGCGTAGCAAAAACAGCAGCAAAATCCTTTTTGGTAGCATTAAGCATGGCCCCCGGCGTATAGTCCATCGGACCGGCAAACATCCTTATGAATGGCAGGGTAACAGCCATATCAGGAGAGGCTTTATCACCCCATTTACCCCATTCCATGCCACGCACGCCCTCACGTGTGATCACATTGGGCCAGGTTCGGTGCAGTCCTGCGGGTTTATAGCTTCCATGGAAATCAACAAGGAATTTCCTTTTTGCTGCTTCCTCTGCAATGCGCCAGTAATAATTTACCATCCACTGGTCGTCGCGCTGCATAAAGTCGACCTTGAGCCCTGCAATGCCCCATTCCTCAAAAACAGGCATTATCTCTTCCAACTGAACATCAAGGGTTTTCCATACTACCCAGAGAATGATGCCGACCCCTTTCTCTTTTCCGTAATCGAGAAGCTCCTGCATATCGATATCAGGGTTGATGGCGGTGAGGTCACCGAGTTCATACCATCCCTCATCCAGGATGATGTATTCTATAGCATTTGCTGATGCAAAATCGATGTAATATTTATATGTTTCTGTGTTAATGCCTGCCTCGAAATCTACATTATAGATATTGTTGTAATTCCACCAGTCCCAGGCCACTTTGCCGGGCCGTATCCACGATGGATCATCTATTTTGGAGGGTTCCGACAGCAGGAAGATCATCTGGTTGGTGATCAGGCCACCATCTTCCTGGGCGATGGCGATCACACGCCAGGGGAAGGAGCGGCTGCCGTCGACCAGGGCGATGTAATCGGCACGCTTAAGCGGTACCACATCACGGTCGTTCTTTTGTTCTTCTTCCACGACCACCCTTGGAAATTTCCCCTTCAGGCAAAATTCTTTTGTATCACCCTTAATATACATACCGGGGTAGTCCTGCAGGTCTGCTTCAGTGATAAGCACTTTCGGGCCGTCAGTAATATCCACCAGCATGGGTGTAGAAGAAAATCGGTCAAAAGTGATTTCCTCCAGGGGGACCTGCAGATACTCCCTTTCCTGGTGGCTGAACATGCTTTCCTCCTCGGGAAACCAGCTGATATAGTTCTTTGCAAAACTGAAATTTGCCTCCTCTGAAACGATGATCAGCTCATCCTTAATGGTGCTCTCCCAGCGATAGGCCACACCCTCATTATACGCCCTGACACAAAGAGAATAGTTCCCCTTGAACAATATCTTCATCTCATTGAATTGCTCCCTGACCTCTGCCGACTTCTGCTTCACGACAGGAATCTGGATCTGATCTACCGACCTCCTGCTGACAGATTTAACGCGAGGCTTGATCCCGAAGACGCCATGTTTCTCGGTATGCATAGAAATTTCTGAGGGCACAATGATCTGCATATCATCATAAAAAACGGCATATTCAAGATTGTCACCTGCATTAATTTCCACCCGGATCTTCCCGTCGGGTGAAAGCAGTTCATGATTTTCTGCCAGGAGGGTATTGCTCATAAACAATATGCCTGTGAAGGCAGCAAAAATGAAGTAAAGTATTTTTTTCATCGTATGATTATTTCGTCGGTGAACAGCCATGCCTTGCTCCCGGCGCCGGGATGGCCTTCGGGACAGCTTCCGATGTTTCTCGCTACAATGCGGATATACCTCGCACCGGCACCTTCACTGTTTGTGTAAGTGTAAATATTTATATTATCTACAGAAGACAGCGACCTCTCCCCCTTGAACTCAAAATATTCATTTCCATCAGCCGACCAGAGTATCTTTATTTCGGCAGGAAGAAAGATCCATGAAGCATGCTCCTTCAGAAACCGAAGATTAATTTCCTTCACGCTTTTAATGCTCTTCAGGTTGATCACCACATCCAGGTCGTCACCCTCAAAACCCTGCCATTTCCCATCTTTAAAGTCATTGGTGGCAAGGATACAATCTACCAGTCCATCTTTATACCCGGCATCATATTTAGACGAATACTTGTGCTTGTATTCGACATAACGTCCGGTGGCAAGGTTCACATCGAAATATCTTTCGATAGAACCTACCTGCAGGTCTCCCTCATATGCAATGGCTTTAACAGCCGATGATGTATTAATTTTAAATATCCCGCTGAATAGCTTTGATTCCGGTGTTGGTTCAGTGCCATCCAGGGTATATAAGATCTTTGCACCCTCATGTACCGTATTTAAGCCGATAGAGACCTCGTTGTTATTCCGGTTCACGAAGGAGTTCATGCCCATATCAGGATATAGTTGTATCAGGTCGAACCATGCCGTGCCTTTGCCATCAAGTGTTAGGGCGGGAGATATCCTGGTGGTACCGGATTCCGGTTCCGGCATACACGAAAATGAATATTCTTTCCATTCCCCATCCGGGATAAATGATTCCTCACAACCTTCTAGCGACATTGTGAACAAAGGAAAATCCTCTGCATCAGGCCCGCAGCCACACAGTTTACGGAAGAAATTCTTTTTCGCCGGATCCCTGTATTTAAAAGGAACAGCCTTAGCCTGAACGCTCATAGTATAACTCCGGCCGGGCTCAATACGCAGGCGATAGAAAGATAATGACATGCCCTCGCCATCTGTTGGTGTGGTCATCCGCAGTGAATGTGCCCCCCGGGCTGAGATCCTGGAATCGATAAAGTATGTTGCCCCTTTGTCATCCTGTGGCTTTGCATAGCAGGAGGCCGGTATTCCCAGGCCGGTAATATTTTCAAAGCTCGGATCCCGGATCAGGTTTTTGGTCTGAAGGCGTGGCCCCTTGCTTTGGGGCATCTTGTACCTGACCCTGTACACCCTTGTCCCGTATGCGTCAATAATATCCCCGATCATGCCCTCATTAACACCAACCTTTCTGTCTTCAAACATAACAGCTGCACTGCCCGAATATCCAAAGCCGTCAATTGTAAAGCTGAATTCCATGGGTTTATTGGCAGTATTCACGGCAATCACCACAAAAGCCCCTGCCATATGAAATCCCTTCAACTGTATGTCGATCTCCGGAGAAATAATTTCAGGTACATACTCAGCGGAGAACATGTATGGTGTCAGTTCTGCAATTTCCAGTGCCATGGCACCGCATTCGTTCCATGCAACCGTTGATTTTGGAAAGGAGTTCAGTCCGTGCCGGATAAAATACTGCATGCCCATGGCGTGGTTCACGATGCCGAGGTAAGTCATCACGCGGAGTTCCTGAGTCGTGGGCTCACGCTCCCACCATTCATTGCCACCAAAAGCCTGGGGGACCATCCATACCGGCTTGTCGAGGAAGAATTCCGCATTCAGCATTGCGGCCGTAGCACCCACCTCGTCAACTTTTCCATGGGGGATGGGATAAGGGTCTGCCATCACGATATCCATCACATGGCTGTATCTATTTGCCATCCATGGACTCATAAACACTACTGTTACCGGGTGATAAGGATCCATTTCCTTTATCAGGCCATATGCCTCCGTCAATGAATCCGGCGGGACACCCTGACCAACGGGCTCATCGCTGATATACCAGGATAAAAGTGCGGGATGATTGCGAAAAGCCTCAATCTCTTTCTTCAGAAGCTTAAGCCTCTTACGATGACTCATCTTACTGTATTTCTTGCCTGCCACGCCTCCGCCGCCTGCAAGGCTCAGCACATTATAATTTACCTTCATGCCAACTGCTGCACAGCGGTCCATGTATGCTTTACGCTCCTTAAGCGTTTTGCCTTCGATGGTCTGATAAGGCGACATCATGTTGAAGCCCTTCACCACCTCCTCCTCTGCCAGGCCGGGCTGTACAGGAGAGTAATTATAAAACCCGAAGGGGATGAATGGCAGTCCTTCAACGATAAGCCCACCGCTTACACGGTCGATCTTCACGGCATTAAAACGATCCTCCCGGATCACTACATATACCTTATCTGATCCGACCCATTTGCCATTCTCATTGTATGAGACCGTAAGCTCATTACTCCCGATTTGAAAGCCCTCAATTGGAAATTCATAAATGCTGAGTTGGCCGGGCAGTACGTGTGCGCCCCTCAGCATATGTTCAAATTCATATACAATGTCGATCGTAATTGACAGATCTGGCTTAGACGCTGAAATCCACACTACAATCTCCACCGACTCCTCAGTGGTATAATAATCATAGCGGCTTACCGCCTTGTAGTCATCCCTCGACAACAGATCAGCTGAACATGCAACAAACAATATGAGCAGGATCAGGGAGGAGAGAAAATATTTTAAAGATATTGATCGTACCATTTTTTTAAATTACCAGTTAATTTCACAATCGAGCCATTCGCCCAGGGCATTAAGCACTTTCTGTCGCTGATCTTCCGGCAGGTTCCGGATGCGTGTTCCGTGGCTGCCTTCAGGCTTCACCACTTTGAAAGAATTGGTCTTTCCGGTGATCTGCACACCCGGTGCCGACCACGGATCCCATTCTCCGTATATGAAGATCATATTATCGCCATGGTGCCGCACAAAATTATCAACTTTCTCCATAGGTTTGGGGTCATAAATGCAATTTACACCTTCCGGGCAGGTAAAATCGAAGGTCTGATAGTCGAGATGCTCCACACAAGCCCCAAATTCGCTGTGATCATAGCCGTAAAACCCAATTTCAGTCAGCGACTGGTAGAAGAACGGCTGCA
>JAGLEK010000035.1 GCA_023145125.1 Bacteroidales bacterium
AAAGAGCTGACACTGGCACAATCCGATTTGTTACAGGCCAAATATGATTATGTTTTCAAAACAACGATCTTGAGTTTTTATATGGGTAACCCACTGTCAATAGAATAAGTAAAAGCAATGACAAGCAGTTGGGATACATTTAATGTTTGTCTATCTTTGCGCAACGTTTTGAGAATAAAAACTCCCTTGTCCATACATTGAATAACAGTAAAACCTAAAGCCTAATGTTTAAGAAGAAGAAAACCTGGATCATCATTGTTGTAATCCTCCTGGTGATCCTGATCATTTTTGCGGTTAATAAAGGCAATTCAGGCCGTGGCCTGGCAGTTTCGGTTGAAGAAACAAAATTTGGAAGCATTATTGAGACTGTTTCAGCCAATGGAAAGATACAGCCGGCACAGGATGTCATGATCAGCCCCTATATTTCAGGAGAAGTTGTCGGACTGTTTGTGAAGGAGGGAGATGAGGTGAAAAAGGGCGACCTGCTTGCAAAGATCGACCCCGAGATCTATATTTCGGCCTATGAACGCGCAGAGGCTAATTTGAATTCCCAGCTGGCAAACCTGGCGAATGCAAAAGCCCGGCAGGCCCAGACAGAAGCGCAATTCCAAAATGCAAAAGTATCCTATGAAAGAAATAAGTCCCTCTGGGAGCAAAATGTTATCTCTCAATCGGAATATGATGCATCCACGGCGTCCTATGAGGTAGCTAAAGCAGAGGTTGATGCTGCAAAGCAAACGGTTGTGAGTGCCGGATACAGTATAAAAAGTGCTGAGGCCAGCTTGCGTGAAGCAAATGATAACCTTCAGAAAACAACCGTTTCCGCTCCGAATGCGGGAACCGTGTCAAAGCTTAATATTGAGAAGGGAGAAAGGGTGACAGGCGCCTCACAGTTTTCGGCCGGTACAGAGATCATGCGCATTGCCAACCTGCTGAATATGGAGGTAAATGTAGAGGTGAATGAAAATGATATCGTGAGGGTTTCACTGTTTGACACCTGCACAATTGAAGTGGATGCCTACCTTAATGAAGAATTCATAGGGGTTGTTACTGAGATCGCTACTTCAGCCAATACGATCGGTGTGAGTGCCGAACAGGTTACAAATTTTGATGTGAAGATCATGATCCTTCCTGAATCATATGCAAACCTGGTTCCGGATGATAACCCTAATTTTTCACCATTACGGCCGGGAATGTCAGCAACAGTGGAGATCCAGACCGAATATGTCAAGGATGTGCTGATCATCCCGATTGGAGCGGTAACAACCAGATCGGACACTACAGATGCTAAAAGCGAAATGAATCACAATACAGAAGAAGGCGAAAAGGATAAGAAGAAAGATTTTGTCGAAGTTGTATTTGTTTATGATGATGGTTTCGCAAAAATGCTGGAGGTTGAAATTGGCATACAGGATAATACCAATATCGAGATAAAGAGCGGGCTGGAGGATGGGCAGCTTGTAGTTACAGGGCCCTACAGCCTTATTTCAAAAACCCTCAAAGAAGGGGATGAGCTAAAAAAGACTGAAAGAAAAGATCTCTTTAAAGAAGATTAGGCGTATTTCGCGTATTCAAACTACCTTTTTATGTCGCTGATATTGAATATTGAAACGGCTACACAACATTGCTCTGTTGGCGTTTACCGGCACGGTAAGATGTTGGCGATCAGGGAAAGCTCAGAGAAAAATATCCACGCTTCCAAAGTAACTGTTTTTACGCAAGAGGTGTGCAGCGAGGCGAATATCAGCATGAAAGACCTGGATGCCGTGGCCGTGAGTATGGGCCCCGGTTCATATACAGGCTTGCGCATTGGTGTGTCGACAGCCAAAGGTTTTTGTTATGCGCTGGAAATTCCGCTGATCGCTGTTCCTACCCTGCAATCCATGGCATTGGGTGCTATGTCGGCTATTGACCAAAAGAAAGCCCTGTTATGCCCTATGATCGATGCCCGCAGAATGGAAGTATATACGGCCCTTTTTGATTATAACAATAAGGAGGTGAGAAAAACCGAAGCCTTGATCATCGACGAAAGCTCTTTTGATAAGGAGCTTGCAGGCAACTCCATTTATTATTTTGGCGATGGCGCCGATAAGTGCAGGGCGGTGCTTGATCCCAAAGGGATGCATTTTCTTGAAGGGATACTCCCTTCTGCATCGGGTATGGCGTTCATTGCAGATAAGAAATTCAATTCAGGGGAATTTGAAGACCTGGCCTACTTCGAGCCGTATTACCTGAAGGATTTTGTTGCCGGAAAACCGAAAGTCAAAGGACTATACTGAAATCAGAAATAAGAAATCTGAGATCAGAAATCTGAAATGAATTCTGAGTTCAGAGTTCAGATTTCCAAAGTGTTTTTTATCTCATCATACAAACTTTGAAACCTTTCCCTGATCTCATCCCGAATCTTCCGGTAAACAGGCAATACTTCTTCATCGGTTCCCCTGGTATCGGCCGGGTCTTCAAAGCCAATATGCAGTTGGTGCTTTACATCACCGGTAAAAACCGGACACCTTTCTTTTGCACCATCACATACCGTGATTACATAATCGAAATCAGCACCGGCATAAATGTCAACATGTTCGGGCTTGTTTCCCTTCATATCGATACCAAGTTCGTTCATCACGATAACTGTTCCTGGATTTATTTCTTTTTCAGGATGTGTGCCGGCCGAAAAAACCTCAAACTTTTCATCGAACGACCTGAGAAAGCCTTCCGCCATCTGGCTGCGGCATGAATTCCCGGTACAAAGGATGAGGATTTTCATTTATCTCATATTAAATTGCTCCATAGATCATTCCCGAAATCGTTGCCATTATGATCACAAGGATAATATAATACAACGTCTTTTTATTTCCAATCACAGATCGGATAACCAGCATGTTGGGAAGGGATAAAGCCGGGCCGGCAAGCAAGAGTGTAAGAGCCGGGCCTTTGCCCATGCCATTGGCCAGCAATCCTTGTATGATAGGTATTTCTGTAAGGGTAGCGAAGTACATGAAGGCACCAAATATGGATGCAAAGAAATTTGCCATGATGGAATTTCCCCCCAGCAGGGAAGAAATGTAATGTTCAGGAATGATCCCTTTGCCTTCCGGTCCCCCGAGAAGAAAACCGGCAATCAAAACCCCTGCTGCCAATAAAGGCAGTATCTGTTTTGTGAAGAACCACGTTTCTCCCAGCCATTCCCTGGATTCACCCGGAGTAACGGCAATGAGGATGCTCAGTGCAAGGATGGCAATCAGAAAGGGGATCATGGGTTCCCGGGGGAAAATGATAGTGGCAATGATCACTGCTAATGCCCCGAGAGAAACCTTCCACCACCTTATCTTTAGAACAACGACCAGTATCCCTGCCAGCAAGAGGCCGAATGCGGCTGTGAGCTTCCATTTATATGTCCAGATAAAATACATGGCCTTGCTATCCGGACCGGCATTTCCCCAGTTAGCAAAAATCAGGATAAATACCAGTG
>JAGLEK010000350.1 GCA_023145125.1 Bacteroidales bacterium
GATGTGAAGACCGGCGGCCTGCACCCGGCTGCGACTGGGAAGACACACACGTGTGATTTCATGACAAATGACCCCATCGTCATGGTTTACGATCCCGTGAAGATGGTGAAGCACGAGGTCAAGGTCAAGGTCATTGACGGAAAAGGCCGCACCCTGATGCCCGGGCTCATCGACGCCCACTGGCACATCATGTTAAGCGTTATGCCCGTCAGCACGATGATGAGTACCGATCTGGGCTATCTCAGCATCGCAGCTGCTAAGGGGGCGCGGGAAACGCTATTGCGCGGCTTTACCTCGGTACGCGATGCCGGCGGCAATGTTTTCGGGGTCAAGAGAGCTATTGATGAGGGGTTGGTCGACGGCCCGCGAGTCTATCCTTCCGGTCCGTTCATAGGCCAGACCTCTGGGCACGGTGACTTCCGTGGCCCGCATGATGTGCCTGAAGCTCCAGGCACCCCATTTAATTACATGCAGCGAACGCACTCGTTTATCGCAGACGGAGTGCCGGAGGTGATCAAGCGTACCCGTGAAATTCTGCGCATGGGAGCCAGCCAGATCAAAGCCCATGCAGGTGGCGGCGTATCCTCCTTGTACGATCCGCTGGATGTCACACAATACACCTTTGAGGAGGCGAAGGCGATCTGCGATGTGGCAAAAACCTGGAACACCTATGTCATGATCCATGTCAATACCGATGCTGCCATCAAACAGTGGGTCAACGCTGGTGTCCTATCAGTCGAGCACGGGTTCTTCATTGAGGAGGAGACCGCGGAGCTTATGGCCAAGAAGGGCGTGTGGTGGAGCATGCAGCCGTTGATGAATGACGAAGATGCATTCGTGTTTGAGAATCCTGCCAGCCAGGCCAAATACGAGCAGGTGGTTGCAGGCCTGGACAATGCCGTTGCGTTTACCAAAAAGTACAAGGTCAAAACCGCCTTCGGCACCGACATGCTGTTCGATCCCGCCCTCGCCGCGAAACAGGGTAAATTCCTGGCCAAGCTGAAGAAGTGGTACACTCCCTATGAAACCTTGAAAATGGCCACCCATGACAATGCCCAGCTACTTAAACTTTGTGGTCCACGCGACCCGTATCCGGGTGAGTTCGGTGTGGTGAAGGAAGGAGCTCTTGCCGACCTGATACTGGTGGAGGGCAATCCATTGGAGAACCTTGACCTGGTTGCTGATCCGGACAAGAACTTCTTGGTCATCATGAAGGATGGGAAGATTTACAAGAATACGGTTAATTGATTTATCAATTGCCTAACGAATCATTTCAGCGGACGGCGCGGGCTACCGCTTTGCTAAAGCCCAAGGAAAGGGGGACGGACCACACTAACGTGCTGAATATCAATTGGTTACCTGAAATATAGGCCCTAATATCGGTCTAAGGCGCGTTTTTTGGGGCCAAAAAACGCTTCTAAGAGCGTATTCCCCGTAGTAGGAATACAAATATTCCGTCTTTAGTGATTCTCTTTTGCTTCGGTTCAAGGTATTATTTGAACAAAAAGAGAACCGATACTATTGCAAACAGGAGGTGCAATGAAACATACTGAAACTCTCTTTAGCCGCTACCGGCAACTGATATTACCCGTTGCCGGCCTCCACCTCTGGGGAACCTCCGACATCTCAGGCGGGGAACGGAATTGAGAGGTTTCTGGATCATATCATAAATAATAAGTTGAATTTCAAGATACATACATCGTTACCGCTGCTGGGGGGAGAAGACTCACCAGCCATTTCCCCAGGGGCTCGGTCAGTGAAAAAGAATCCGGTATTTTTCTCCCGGATATACCAATTTTATCAACAATCTTAACCGC